>DASTNM010000023.1:0-2813 GCA_035762745.1 Candidatus Polarisedimenticolia bacterium | reverse complement strand
GGAGGTGGTCGAGCGCTTCCGGGCCAACGGCATCGAGATTTCGGTCAAGGATTTCCGACGCACCATTCTGTCGGACGAGAGGCTTGGTGCACGACAACAGGAAGAATGCGCGCCGTTGACGGAATACGTCCTGTTTGATTTGGGAGCGGACAGTGATCTCGAGGCGATCACGGCGCCGGGCGTCGAGTTCCGAGTCACCATGTACGATCCCGACCGCCTGAAGCTCACTCATGCGCCCCGGAGGCATCAGTACCTGATCGCGCGGGATGTCATCGATGCGGACGTGGTGATCAACGTTCCCAAGCTCAAGACTCACAAGAAGGCGTGCCTGACCGGCGCCCTGAAGAACCTCGTGGGGATCAACGGCCACAAGGAGTACTTGCCCCACCACCGGAAGGGGAGCGAGGCGGTCGGTGGGGACTGTTACTCCGACCGGTCGCTCATCAAGAGAGTGGTCGAGGACCTCATGGATGCAGGCAACCGAGCACAGGGCAAGTTCGCCAGACGCCTGCTGGCGACTGCCGTCGTCGGCATGCGGGGCCTCGGCAAGGTCGTCGGCGTCGACGCGAACTACGACGGCTCCTGGCATGGGAACGATACGGTGTGGAGAATGTGCCTGGACATACAGAGGGTTCTGCACTATGGCCGCGCCGACGGCACGCTCGCCGCCGAGATGCAGCGTCGGATACTGAACATCACGGATGCCATCGTCGCAGGCGAAGGAGAGGGTCCTCTGTCCCCGACACCGGTCCCATTTGGAGTCATGACCCTCGGGACCAGCACGGCGGCGGTCGAATGGGTTCATGCTCTGCTGATGGGACTCGACCCGGCCCGGATTCCACTGACACGCGGTGCCTTCGCGCTTCATCATCCACTGACTGACTTTCCGCCGGAGCGGATCGCGGTCCAGATGGACGGAGTCCGGGTCCCGGCGGATCAACTCTTCGCTCGGCACGGCCGGGCTTTTCAGCTGCCCCGCGGGTGGCAGCCGGCCGTCGATCGCCTGCGCCCAATCCGGGCAGCGGCTCCCGCGGAGGGTGTGTCTTGATACCGCGGCTGGCGTTGCACAACCGGGAAGGGGGCTTTTCGAATCGATGGAGAGCCTACTGCGAGGAGCACGACATTCCCTACAGGCTGGTCGATTGCCTCGCGTCGGACATCCTGGGCCAACTCGCGGCCGTGGACGGACTGCTCTGGCACTGGGTGCATCAGGACGCCCGTGAGCAGCTTGTCGCCAGGCATGTCATCATGGCCGCCGAAGCCATGGGTCTGGTGGTCTTTCCGAGCACTCCCACCTGCTGGCACTTCGACGACAAGGTGGCCCAGAAGTACCTTCTCGAGGCGGTGGGAGCGCCTCTGGCTCCGACTCGCGTCTTCTATGAACGCGCGGCCGCTCTCGCGTGGATCGAAGGGGCGTCCTTCCCGCAGGTCTTCAAGCTGCGCAAGGGAGCGGGATCGGGGAACGTCCGGCTCGTCCGCAACGTCAGGGAGGCGAGGGCCCTGGTCGATCGGGCATTCGCGGAAGGATTCCAGCCGGTCCCGGCCTATCACCAGGACGTGCGGAAGCGATACCGGGCCGCCCGCCAGCGAGGCGACCTCCTGGGGGCCGTGAAGCGGATGCCGAGGACTCTCATCAATATCAGGCAGTTGAACCGCGAGCTCGGGCGTGAGACGGGATACGTGTATTTTCAGGATTTCATCGCGGGGGCCACGTTCGATACGCGGGTCACGGTGATCGGGGACAGGGCCTTTGCCTTCACGCGCAACGTTCGGCCGGGAGACTTCCGCGCCTCCGGAAGCGGCAGGATCAGTTATGACCTCGAGAGAATCAACATGCAATGCGTCCAGATTGCATTCGAGGTCGCCCGCAAGATCGGGTCGCAGAGTCTGGCGTTCGACTTCGTTCTTCTCGAGGGCCGCACGCCGTTGATCGTGGAAGTCAGCTACTGCTACGACCCCAAGGCTGTTTACAACTGTGCCGGGCACTGGGATCGGAGATTGAGCTGGCACGAGGGTCACGTCTGGCCCCAGGATGCCATTCTGGCGGATTTGCTGGAGCAGATTACCGGCTCGGTCCAGGCGGTGGGTCCGGAAGGAGGCCGGCAGCGATCCTCCGTCGCGCCTCCTCGATGAGCAGGTTTCTCGTGTCGAGGGTGTAACGGGTCGTCTCAATCGGCTCTCGGAAGTGGATCTCGATGCAGCCTGGTCGAACGCGCAGGCTCCCCTTCGGCAACACGGCGTGACCCCCACGGATTGAGACAGGAACGATCGGCACCCCGGCCTGAAGCGCGAGGACGAAGCCCCCTTTCTTGAACGGAAGCAGGCACCCATCAGGACTTCGTGTCCCTTCCGCGAAGACAACGATCGAGGTTCCCCGATGAATCTTGCGCACCGCCCGATCCAGAGTGCGAATCGCCTTTTCGCGATCCGCGCGGTCGACGAACACGAATCCCGCCAACCAGAGCGCCCAGCCGAAGATCGGGATGAGCAGAAGTTCACGCTTGGCCACCATTCGGAAGTCGGTCGGCATCGCGAGGGCAAGAGCCGGGATGTCGAGAAGGCTCTGATGGTTCGCCACGTAAATACTGGGGCGCGATGCATCAAGGCCCGGATCAAACGTGGCTCTCCACTCCACTCCCCAGGTCTTCAGGACCAGCCAGGACCACAGGCGGGCCAGAGGCATCAGCGCCGCTCCGCCGGGGATGAGCAGGCAGAGGAGGATTCCTATCGATCCAAGAACCAACGTGTAAAGGACGATCAACACGATGCCGAGTGGAGTCAGGGGCGTTCTCCTCGCGGGAAGTGCCTTTCGA
>DASTNM010000022.1:0-9566 GCA_035762745.1 Candidatus Polarisedimenticolia bacterium | reverse complement strand
TCGACGATCTGCGGCTCGCTCCAGTGCCGCCGCATCTCCTCGAAAAGGTCATCGGGGACCTCCCCGGCGCCGCGCGTCATGGCGTCGGCAAGGCGCAAGGCGGCCCGATGCTCCACGGGAAACGGGTAGCGCTCGGGGTCCTGAAGACCGGCGAGCGCTTCGTCCTTGACGCCGAACTGCTTTGCCAAAGCAGTGTGGGAGGCGAGTCAGTAGTCGCAGTCGTTCAGGCGTGACACCCGGACCGCCAGCATCTCCTTGAGGGGTACCGGGACGCTCCCCGGCCCCATCACCTCGCGGAAATGCGCCAGCATGGTGGTCAGGATCGCCGGGCGGTGGGCAACCGTGCGGAACATGTTAGGGACGTTGCCGCGCTCCTCCAGGAACCGCCGGAACAGCGCCTCGACGTCGGGACCGACCTGGTCGGGAGACAGGCGGCTGATACGATCCATGGGCACCTTCTCAGGCGCCCTGCTCAGGGCGCGCTGCGGGTACGGATGAAGTCCTTCAGGCGAGCCGCCGATCCGGGCTCCAGCGATTGGAACTGCATCCCGAGGAGGTATTGGTCCTCGTCGCTCGCCTGGTCGACGCGCAGGACTGTAGCACGCGCGGTGAGCGGTTGATCCCGGTCATCCAGAAAGAGCCGCAGGTTCAGTCGTCGTCCCAGGTCGATCTCAAGGTTGGTCTCCACCAGGATCCCGCCCTCGCTGACGTCCTTCGAGTACCCGAGGAACTCGCTGACGATCCGGCCGAAGGAGATCGAGATCACGGCAGGGAAACGGGTGTGCAGGCGGAACTGGATCCCCAGGGCGGCCGCCAGGCGCTGCAGCAGGACGTTCGGCCCGGCCGGCGAGACGATGTAGTCGTCGCAGCCCGACTTGCGGCAACGCTCGGCGACGTCGGCGGGAGAGGGCGGGCCGACGAGCAGAATCGGGAAGGCGGCACCACCACGCCGCAGCGCACGGCAGACCTCATCCCCCTTCAGTCCCGCGAGGAAATAGTTCGTCATCAGCGCGTTGGGACTCTCCCGGCGCGCCAGATCGAGGATCTCCTCGCCGGTCCGTCCCACACGGAGAGAGAAGCCCGAGCGGTGGACGAAGCAGTCAACCCGATCGAGCGCCCGGTTGATGTCGTCCGACAGGACGATCTTCCTGCGGAATGGCTGGTCCAAGTCTCCACCCCCATGGTCTGGACCTGATGCCGGTGTCGAGTTGTGCAAGAAATGTGCCCCCGTCTTTCCGGATCGACCGGTCTGCCCTGAAGCGCACTACAGACATCGCTTTCGGCCACCCGACTCGCTGCCCCATGCGCCGAGGCACGGGATCATCTAACTGACCGTGAGACTCGGGTGGAATGGGGCGGTCTCGTGCAACATTAGCATTTATATAGGTTGCGGTGCAGTCTCACGTTGAAAGTCTCAGGGTGCATCATGAGACTGTCCCGGGTTCGGGATGGGCGGCCCGTGGCAGGGCAAGGTGCCTCACGCCGGGAGCGGCGCCGCGCCCGTCGGCGGTTTGTGTCGAGCCGAGAGCGGCGACAGCGTGCCCCGCGAGGCGCTGGCTCGCCGCCCCGGGAGGCCGGGGATACCTCGGTGCGCCCGCCCCTTGAAAGGGCCTGGCCTTCCTGCTATGATCCGCGGCTGATCGTGAGAGAGAAGATCTCCCGCGGGCTGCCGGCAGCACTCCCACCCGGATCGAACTCCCAGCCAATCAAGGTCGATCCCGTAAACGGAGATGAGCAGCGCCGGACGCTCCCGAGGGGCAGTGAACACGAGGGCGGGTTGCGATGAAGGTCGTCGTCAACGAACTCGAGAGCTGCAAGCGCGGGCTTCAAGTGGAGATCCCCGGGGAGCGCGTCTCCGCGGAGATCGAGAAGACCTTCAAGGAGTACTCCCGCCATGCGCGCGTGGCCGGCTTCCGGCAGGGTCATATCCCGATTGATGTCGTGCGGCAGCGCTTCGGCAAGGAAGTGCGCGAGGAGGTCGTCCGGCGGATGGTGCAGGAGTACGCGGCGCGTGCCCTCGAAGACAAGAAGCTGCAACCGGTCCACGACCCGGTGCTCGACGACGTGAGCTACGAGACCGGACAGCCCCTGGTGTTCCGAGCCACGTTCGAGGTGCGGCCCGTGGTCTCGGTTTCGGATTATCACAGGATTCCGGTCACCATCAAGCGGCGCGAGGTGACCGAGGCGATGGTCGACCAATCGCTCGCCGCACTCGCCGATCGGGCGGCGCGGCTCGAAGCGATCGAGGGGCGGCCGGTGCAGAAGGGCGACTTCGTCGTCGGAACGCTCTCCTGTCGTTTCGTGAAGGGGAAGGGGAAGGATCTGGTCAATGAGCCGCTCTTCCTCGAGGCCGGAGCGGAGAGCAACCACCCGGATTTCAACGCCGCGATCCTCGGCATGCAGGCCGGCGAGTCGAAGTCGTTCGAGGTGTCCTATCCCGACGACTATCGCGCCGAGTCGCTGCGCGGCAGCGTGGTGTCCTATTCCCTCGTCCTGAAGGAGATCAAGAAGAAGGTGCTGCCGCCCATCGACGACGACCTCGCGAAGGAGCTGGGAAATTTTCAGACACTCGCGGAATTGAGGTCGAAAGTGCGCCTCGAAATCGAGGGGCGCGCGCGCGCCTCCGAGGCGGCGGAGTCGAAGGACAAGATTCTTCAGAATCTCGTCGAGCGACACACGTTCGACGTTCCGGGCACGATGGTGGAGGCGCAGATTGACAGCCGCCTCGAGGGGATCGTCAGGGAGATGATGGCGCAAGGCATCGATCCGACGAAGGCGACGGTTAACTGGCAGGAGGAGAGAGAGAAGCTCAGGACGGCGGCCGGCGCCTCGGTGCGCGCCCTACTGATCCTGGAGGCGATCGCCGTCCAGGAGGGCATCGAGGCGACCGACGACGAGGTGAACGGCTGGCTGTGGGAGGAGGCGCGGCGCCAGAACACGAGCGTCAGCGCGCTGAAGGAACGATTGGCCGCAAATGCGCGACTGACAGGCGTTCGGCGTCAGATCGTGAGGGAAAAGGTCCTTGACTTTTTGATGAATGATGCTACTATTACGCCCGAGGGAACATAAATCGTCATGCCACTCATACCGATGGTGGTCGAGCAGACCAACCGGGGAGAGCGCGCATACGACATCTACTCCAGGCTACTCCGGGACAACATCGTTTTCATCGGCAGCGCGATCGACGATAACCTGAGCAACGTCGTCATCGCGCAGTTGCTGTACCTGGAAGCCGAAGACCCCGAGAAAGACATCTCCATCTATATCAACAGTCCTGGAGGTTCCGTGACGGCGGGACTCGCCATCTACGACACGATGCAGTTCATCCGGCCCGACGTGTCGACGATCTGCATCGGACAGGCTGCCAGCATGGCGGCCGTGCTCCTCGCCGCCGGCACCGAAAAGAAGCGTTTTGCACTGCCGAATTCCCGCGTCATTCTGCACCAGCCGATGGGGGACTTTTCGGGGCAGGCGACCGACGTCGACATCCATGCGAAGGAGATCCTCCGGATTCGGGAGCGTCTCAACGACATCATCCGGACGCACACCGGCCAGTCGATGGACCGAATCCAGAAAGACACCGATCGAGACTTCATCATGAACGCAGCGAGCGCCAAGGAGTACGGAGTCATCGATCAGGTCATCTCGCAGCGTGAGTAACCAGGCGGGACAGTCGGACACACAGGAGAAGGGCGATGGCCGGCAAGCGGGGTGACGGCGAGTCATTGCGGTGCAGTTTCTGCAACAAGGATCAGCGCGACGTCAAGAAGCTGATCGCCGGTCCCACCGTCTACATCTGCGACGAGTGCGTCGACATCTGCCTCGACATCATCGCCGAGGAGCGCGAGCCGGACGAGCCCAAGGCCAAGGTCAAGCTGCCCAAGCCGATCGAGATCCGCGAGTTCCTCGACGAGTACGTCGTCGGCCAGGAAAAGGCCAAGAAGAAGCTGGCCGTCGCCGTCTACAACCATTACAAGCGCAACGAGCTCTCGAAGCGCCGTTCGGAGGTCGAGGTCCAGAAGAGCAACATCCTGCTGATCGGCCCGACGGGGACCGGCAAGACGCTCCTGGCCCAGACGCTGGCGAAGCTGCTGTCGGTGCCGTTCGCGATCGTCGACGCCACGACGCTGACCGAGGCGGGCTATGTCGGGGAGGACGTCGAGAACATCCTCCTCAGGCTTCTGCAGGCCGCCGGGAACGATCTGGAGAAGGCCAAGCGCGGCATCATCTATATTGACGAAGTCGACAAGATCAGCCGCAAGAGCGACTCGCCCTCCATCACCCGCGACGTCTCGGGGGAGGGCGTGCAGCAGGCGCTCCTGAAGATTCTCGAGGGGACGGTGGCCAACGTGCCGCCGCAGGGCGGGCGCAAGCACCCGCACCAGGACTTCATCCCGATGGACACGACGAACATCCTGTTCATCTGTGGCGGCGCCTTCGTCGGTCTCGACTCGATCATCGAGCAGCGGATCGGCAAGAAATCGATGGGGTTCAAGGCGGACGTCAAGAAGAAGTCGGAGAAGAGCGTCCTGGAGGTCCTGGAGCAGGTGCAGCCGGGCGACCTGATCAAGTACGGCCTGATCCCCGAGTTCGTCGGCCGCCTGCCGGTCATCGGCCTCCTCGGGGAGCTCGACAAGGGTGCCCTGGTGAAGATCCTCACCGAGCCGCGCAACGCTCTGATCAAGCAGTACCAGAGGATCTTCGAGTACGAGAACGTCACCCTCACCTTCACGAAAGACGCGCTCGATGCGATCGCCGACCAGACCCTGGCCCGCAAGATCGGGGCGCGCGGCCTGCGGCTCATCCTCGAGGATCTGATGCTGGACCTGATGTACCAGCTGCCATCACGCACCGACATCACCGAGTGCGTCATCACGAAGGAAGTGGTGGAGAACAAGGTGGCGCCCATCATCCTGATGGAGAAGGCGGGATAAAGAGCCCATGTACAATTCGTTCCCGGAGAAAATGGACAAAGTGGACAGCCTGCCTCTCGTCCCGCTGCGAGACGTGGTGGTCTTTCCCTACACGATGATCCCGTTCGTGGTTGGACGGAAATCGTCTCTCCTGGCGGTGGAAAAGGCGCTGGCTGGAGACAAGCGCATCTTCCTGGCCACGCAGCGCGACGCACGCATCGACGACCCGAAGCCGGACGAGATCAACTTCATCGGCACCATCGCCAACATCGTTCAGAGCCTGAAGCTGCCCAACGGCAACATCAAGCTCCTGGTCGAGGGCTCGCTGCGCGGCAAGGTCCTGCAGATCCAGCAGGACGAAGGCGGTTGCCTCTCCGCCACCCTCGAGCCGATCGAGGTCAAGGTCGAGTTGACGCCCGAGGTCGAGGCCGAGATGGGCAAGGTGGTGTCGCTGTTCGAGAAATACGTCAAGCTGTCGCCCAACCTGCCCTACGAGACGATGATCTCGACCATCCGCGTCTCGGAGCCGGGTCGGCTGACCGACACGATCGCGGCGCACGTGCAGGTCGGCATGGCGGAGAAGCAGAGCCTCCTCGAGAACTTCAATCCGGGTGAGCGGCTCACCATGCTGGCCAACCTGCTCGAGGCCGAGATCGAGAAGCTCCGGGTGGATCGCCGCATCCATCAGCGCGTCAAGAAGCAGATGGAGAAGGCGCAGAAGGAGTACTACCTCAACGAGAAGATGAAGGCGATCCAGCAGGAGCTGGGCCGCAAGGACGAGAAGGGGAACGAGATCGAGGAGCTCAAAGAGAAGATCGCCGCCTGCAAGATGCCCAAGGAGGCCCACGAGAAGGCGATGCAGGAGCTGAAGCGGCTGGAGGTCATGCCGCCGGTCTCCGCCGAGGCCACGGTCTCGCGCAACTACCTCGACTGGTTGATTTCGGTCCCCTGGCACAAGCGTTCGAAGGAGATCCGCGATCTCGACTTCGCCGAGAAGGTGCTGAACCAGGATCATTACGGGCTCGAGAAGATCAAGGAGCGGATCGTCGAGTTCCTGGCGGTGCGGCGCCTGGTCAAGAACAAGAGCATGAAGGGGACGATCCTCTGCTTCGTCGGACCGCCGGGAGTCGGCAAGACCTCGCTGGCCCAGTCGATCGCCCGCGCCACCGGTCGCAAGTTCGTGCGCGTCTCGCTCGGTGGCGTGCGCGATGAGGCGGAGATCCGCGGCCACCGCCGGACGTACATCGGCGCCTTCCCGGGCCAGGTCATCCAGATGATGAAGAAGGCCGGCACCCGGAACCCGGTCTTCCTGCTCGACGAGGTCGACAAGATGAGCATGGACTTCCGGGGCGATCCGTCGTCGGCGCTCCTCGAGGTTCTCGACCCCGAGCAGAACTCCACGTTCCTGGACCATTACCTCGACACGGAGTTCGACCTGTCGCAGGTGATGTTCATCTGCACGGCCAACATCACGCATCCGATTCCTCCGGCTCTCCGGGACCGGATGGAGATCCTGCGCCTGGCCGGATACACCCTTTTCGAGAAGATCAGCATCGCCACGCGCTTCCTGGTCCTGAAGCAGCTCAAGACTCACGGCCTCGATTCGAAGAAGATCGTCTTCGAGGAGGACGCGATTCGGGACGTCATCGAGAAGTACACGCGCGAGGCGGGGGTGCGCAACCTGGAGCGCGAGTTGGCCTCGATCTGCCGCAAGCTGGCGCGCCGCGTCGTGCGGGAGGGTCAGGAGTTCGCCTTCACCGTGAAGCCGGAGCACCTGTCCGATCTGCTCGGTGTGCCTCGCTACCGGCCGGCCACGAGCGAGAAGCAGAACGAGATCGGCATCGCCACCGGCCTGGCGTGGACCGAGGTCGGGGGCGAGATCCTGACGACCGAGGCGACGCTGATGAAGGGCCGGGGCAAGCTGACCCTCACCGGCAAGCTGGGGGACGTCATGCAGGAGTCGGCCCAGGCCGCCATGTCCTACATCCGCTCCCGGACCCAGGTCCTCGGCATCGACGAGGACTTTTACCGCAAGTACGACATTCACATCCACGTCCCGGAGGGGGCCATCCCGAAGGACGGCCCCTCGGCCGGGATCACGATGGCAACCGCCCTGGCCTCCCTGTTGACCAAGACCCCGGCCCGCGGCGACGTGGCGATGACCGGAGAGATCACCCTCCGGGGCAAGGTCCTGCCGATCGGCGGCGTCAAGGAAAAGGTCCTGGCGGCGCACCGCCTCGGCATCCGGACGATTATCCTGCCGCGCGACAACGAGAAGGATCTCGCGGACATTCCCGAAGACATTCAGAAGCTCCTGGAGTTCCGCCTCGTGGACACGATGGACGAGGTGCTCCAGATCGCCCTCGAGCGCGAGGTCCCGCCGAAGGTCGACAAGGAGTACGACAAGGATCTCAACAAGGGCGTTCCAGGCTCCGTGACCCATTAGTCGACCGGACGCGTCGACTCCCGTCCTGGCCTTGAAGCAGTCGCCCTTGTCCTGAGAACGAGCCCGCGGGATCGTCCCGCGGGCATTCCCCGGAAAACCGGTACCGTTCGCGGCGTGCGGGGTGAAACCCCGGCCCCTCCCGGCGCGAAGACGGCACCCCCTGCTGGCCAGAGCTCATGATCGTCACCGACTGCAGTTTCCAGATCGGGGCCGTCCGGCCCGAGGATTTTCCGCGCGACGGCCTGCCGCAGATCGCCTTCATGGGGCGGTCGAACGTCGGCAAGTCGAGCCTGATCAACCGGCTGCTGGGGTCACGAGGGTTGGCGCGCGTCAGCAAGACTCCCGGACGAACCCGGGCGATCAACTTCTTCCGGGTGAACGAGCGGATCTATTTCGTGGATCTCCCGGGTTACGGCTACGCGCGGGTGCCGGCGCCGTTGCGGCGGGAATGGAAGGGACTGGTGGAAGCTTACCTCGAAGGAGAGGGGCGGCCGGACCTGGCGATCCAGCTGGTGGACGTTCGCCACGACCCGACCGGTTTGGATCTCGAGCTCCTGGAGTGGCTCCGGCTCCGGGAGATCCCCCACCGGGTCGTCATGACCAAGGCGGACAAACTGTCTCGCGCCCGGCAGACACGGGCGCTCTCTCACGGCGCCGAACGACTCGGTCTCCTCCCGGGGGGAGGGGTCAGCCTGGTCTCGGCGATGACCGGGGAGGGGATCCCGGAACTGTGGCGCTCGATCGACGGGGCCTGCGCGGCCCGTCGATGGCCTTCTCGAACCGTCTCCCGCCCCGAGGGCGGAGGGACTTCCGATACACATCACGCGGCGCGGGCTCTTGCCGCCGGCCGCATCACAGAGACTCAATGAAGGGAGAACGAACGACCGTGAACGGAGACAACATGGATCGCGAAGTGAAGCCAGCGCGGGAGCCGAGACCCCCGCGACAGCCGGGCCGAGACGCAGCAGGCGGGCGGCCCCCGAGACGCCCAACCACCGAGGAGGCCTCCGAGACACCGGCCGCCGCCACGGCCGTGACCGACGAGACGGTAGCCGCCGCGGCCGGCGTTCCGGTGGACGATGAAGCGGAGCGCCAGGATGTGCCGCGCGCCGCGCTGACCGGAGAGAAGCTCGACATCAGGAGCCTCAAGGAGAAATCGATCGCCGAGCTGACCGGCATCGCCAAGGCGCTCGATGTCCCGAACGCCACCGCCCTGCGGAAGCAGGAGCTGATCTTCGAGATCCTGCGGGCCCAGACCGAGAAGTCGGGTCTGATCTTCGCCGAGGGCGTCCTGGAGACCCTGCCGGACGGCTTCGGCTTCCTGCGGGCTCCGGAGTACAACTACCTCCCCGGTCCGGACGACATCTACGTGTCGCCGTCGCAAATCCGCAAATTCGATCTGCATACCGGCGACACGATCTCGGGACAGGTCAGGCCTCCCAAGGAGGGCGAGCGCTATTTCGCTCTCATCAAGGTCGAGGCGGTCAACTTCGAGCACCCCGACCAGGCGCGGGAGAAGATCTTCTTCGACAACCTGACGCCGCTCTATCCGAACCAGCGCATCAAGCTCGAGACGACCCGCGAGAACGCCTCCTCCCGCGTGCTCGACATCCTCTGCCCGATCGGCAAAGGGCAGCGCGGGCTGATCGTCGCGGCGCCGCGCACCGGCAAGACGATGCTGCTGCAGGCGATCGCCAACAGCATCACCCAGAACCACCCGGAGGTGATCCTCATCGTGCTGCTGATCGACGAGCGGCCCGAGGAGGTCACCGACATGCAGCGCTCGGTGAAAGGCGAAGTGATCTCGTCCACTTTCGACGAGCCTGCCTCGCGGCACGTGCAGGTCGCCGAGATGGTCATCGAGAAGGCCAAACGCCTGGTCGAGCACAAGCGCGACGTGGTGATCCTGCTCGACTCGATCACGCGCCTTGGCCGCGCCTACAACACGGTCGTGCCGTCATCCGGCAAGGTGCTCACCGGCGGCGTCGACGCCAACGCGCTGCAGCGTCCGAAGCGCTTCTTCGGCGCCGCCCGCAACATCGAGGAGGGCGGCTCGCTCACCATCATCGCCACCGCGCTGATCGATACCGGCAGCCGCATGGACGAAGTGATCTTCGAAGAGTTCAAGGGCACCGGTAACTCGGAAATCGTGCTCGACCGCAAGGTCGCCGACAAGCGCACCTTCCCGGCGATGGACATCACGCGGT
>DASTNM010000021.1:0-4907 GCA_035762745.1 Candidatus Polarisedimenticolia bacterium | reverse complement strand
GCCGGGCTCAGACGCTGCCGCCCCTGCACCGTTTCCTCGCCCCGGTCATCGGCGGGGCGCTGCTCGGGCTCCTCGTGCTGGCGGCCCGCCGGTCGGTGCGCGGCCACGGCACCTCGGGCATCATCGAGGCGGTGGCGCAGCGCGGCGGACTCCTGCCGATCGGGCCGACGCTGCTCCGGGCGCTCGCCACGGTGGTCACCGTCGGCTCGGGCGGATCGCTCGGGCGCGAGGGGCCTCTGGTCCAGGTCGGAGCGGCCCTCGGATCGCTCACCGGCCGGCGCGCCCGGATCGCCGGCAACCGTCTCAAGATCCTGGTCGGCTGCGGCGCCGCCGCCGGAATCGCCGCCGCCTACAACGCCCCGATCGGCGGCGCCATGTTCGCGCTCGAGGTGATCCTCGGGAATTTCGCCCTCGAGAGCTTCGGGCCGATCGTCGTGGCCTCGGTGATCGGCACGCTGATCTCGCGGCGGCTGATCAGCGCCTACCCCGCCTACAGCCCGCCCCCCTACACTCTCGTCTCGTCCTGGGAGCTGGGTCACTACCTGCTCATGGGGCTGCTCATCGGCGCCGCCTCGGCGCTCTTCATCCAGGCCCTGCGCGCCGCCGAGAGCGGTTTCGACCGCCTGCCGCTCAAGGCCTGGGCGAAGCCGATCCTCGGCTTCGCCGTGGTCGGCCTGATCGGCGTGCGCTTCCCGCAGATCTTCGGCAACGGCTACGAGACCACCAACCAGGTGCTGCGGGAGGGTGTGCCGCTGGAGCTGATCCTGTTGCTGCCCCTCTTGAAAGTGGCGGCGACGGCGGCGACCCTGGGATCGGGAGGCGCCGGTGGGCTTTTCACGCCTACGCTGTTCATCGGCTCGGTGCTCGGATCGACCTACGGGGCCTGGTGTCACGAGATCTTCCCCGCCGGCACCGCCACCCCCGGAGCCTACGCCCTGGTCGGGATGGGGGCGATGGTCGCCGGGACCACGCAGGCCCCCCTCACGGCGATCCTGACGATCTTCGAGCTGACCGGCGACTACGAGATCATCCTGCCCTTGATGTTCGCCTGCACCGTCGCGGTGGTCGTCTGCCGGCTGCTGCGCGTCGAGTCGATCTACACGGGGGCCCTGGTGGCGCGGGGCGTGCGGCTCGGGGGCCGCCTCGAGGAGCTGGTGATGGACACGATCCTGGTGCGCGACCTGATGCGCCAGGGGGCGCCGCCGGTCGAGGAGCGCGCGGCGCTGGACGAGGTGCTGAAGCGGTTGATCCAGGAAGGGCGCAAGGAGCTGTTCGTGGTCGGCGGCGAGGGGCGCTTCCTCGGCTCGATCACCATGGCCGAGCTGTCGGAGCATCTCGGCCATCCCGAGGCGCTGCGCCGGGTGCGGGCCGGGGACGTGGTGTACACCGACGTCCCGGTCCTGCACCTCGACGACCGGCTGAGCGAGGCGATCGGGCGCTGGTCGCAGGTGAGCCGTGACCGGCTGCCCGTGGTCGACGGGCCCGTGAGCCGGCGTTACGTGGGAGAGCTCTCCGCGGGCGACATCATCTCCTTGTACAGCCAGGAGGTGCTGCACAAGGAGGCCCGCCTGGCCCGCTTCGAGAGGAGCGGTGAAGGTGAGCGGCCGACGACCACCTATGTCGAGCTGCCGCGCGAGTACGTCGTGGCGCTGGTCATGCTGCCCGAGTCGTTCCCCGGCGCCACGCTGCGCGGCCTCGACGCGCGCCGCCGCTTCGGGGTGAACGTGATCGAGGTGAAGCGCCGGATCGGCGCCGGGCCGGAGCGCCGCATCATCCCCGACCCCGGCATGGAGCTGAAGGCGGGCGACGCCCTGATCGTCGTCGGCCGGCCGGCCGACATCGCCCACTTGAGCGATCCGGCCCTCTTGATCGAGATGGCCCGTCCCGTCGAAGGGCCGGCCGCCGGAGGGCCGGGAGCCGCCGGTGACGAACCGGCCTGATCCTGGAGCCGGGACAGGGCGGACAGGTCCGGTCCGGGCGCCTGGCGCGCCACGATCAGGGGCGCGCGGAGCGTGTTCGTCCCGCCGTCGGACCGGCGCCCGGGGGGAGGATCTCCAGGCCGGCGTGGCGCAGGACCGCGCGGAACTCGGCCGATCCGATCAGGCGGGCCTCCGCCTCCCGTCCCTCGAGGTAACTCTCCCCGGAGAGCCGCAGCTCGTCGTCCACGCGACCGGGGTGCACCACGAACTCGTAGACGCGCCCGGGCCGCGTGCGTGACAGCAGGAGGCTCAGGCGCCGCAGTGTCGGACGTCTCATGAAGGCGGTTCCGAAACCCCGCGCGCCCGAGGCCCGGCGGGACTCCGCATCGAGCGATCGCCTGGTCGCCAGCGCGAGGAGGATCCCCTTCGGGTCGGCCCAGGGTCCCATGATCGGGCCGTCCATGCGCCGGGTCTCGAGCCGCTCACGCCGGGCCAGCGGCGCCATCACGCGCCGGAAGAGACGCGGCAGCAGATGGACGTGCTGATGGCTGTCGAGGTGGCCGACATGGACGCCGGCCCGACGGGCCACGGCGATCTGTGCCTCCCACTCGCGTCGGACTTCCTCCAGGCGCACCCGCCCCAGGAGGAAGCGAAACAGGAACCACCGCAGCCCGGGGAACTCACCCTTCGAGGTGACCAGGCTCGGCACCTCCGCGGCCGGCAGGACCGGCCGCCCGCCCGTCAGGTTCAGATGAACACCGAACGCGAACCGGGGATGGGCCGCCGCCCAGGCCAGCGCCTCGGCGGCGCGCGGAGCATTGACCAGGATCGAGGCCCCGCTGAGGACCCCCGACTCGAGCCCCTCCTCGATCGCCCGGTTGACCCCGACGGCCAGACCGAAGTCGTCGGCCTGCACGATGAGCCCCGTCGGGCCGCTCACCGCGTCGACCGAGCGGTAGCATCCGCGCAGCGACCGCAGGCGAACGCGCACCAGGTCGCGCACCATGCGCAGCGAGTCGAGCAGGAAGCTGACGGTGCTCGGCTCGCTGTCGTAGCGGAAGGAGACCGGGACCTCGACGATGCGGGCCCCCCGGTCGAGGAGGCCGCGCAGCAGCTCCACGTCGAAGGAGAAGCCGTCGACCACGAGCCTCCCGAGCAGCGGGCGGATCACCGAGGTCCTGAACCCTTTCAGCCCCGCCTGCGTGTCGAGCAGGCGCGGCACCGTCAGCACACGGCAGAGCAGGTTGAAGGCCCGGCCCATCAGGTGGCGCGTGTAAAGGTACGAGAAGAACGAGGGACCGATGAGGTAGGTGCTCTGCGGCAGCACGCGGCAGGCGATCGCGACGTCGGCGCCGCGCCCGAGCTCCTGCAGGATGCGGCCGGCGTTCTCGATGGGGTAGGCGAGATCGCAGTCGGTGAACAGCGCGTACTCCCCGCGCGCCACCCCGAGCCCCGTGCGGGTCGCGAACCCCTTGCCGCGGTTCGCCGCGAAGCGGATCCGGGTGATCGCCTCCGCCGCATGCCGGCGCATGAAGGCCTCGAGGATCCGAGGCGTGCCGTCGGTCGACGCATCGTCCACGACGATCAGCTCCCAGGCCTCCGGCCGCTCCCGCAGCCAGCGCCCCACCGACGCGAGGGTGCTCTCCAGGACCGCCTCGCCGTTGTAGACCGGCAGGATGAACGAGGCGAACGGCGGTCGATCGCGATCGAGGCTCATGAGCCCTCCCCGGCGGCACCGGTCGCGTTCCCGAAGCGCACCGCCGAGCGGTACGGGCCCCGGGAGACGGCGCGCGCCGCGAGGTCAGGGTCGGCCTCGAGTTCCGCCAGATCGCGGCTGCGGACGATCCAGACGCCGCCCGGCGGCGCCTCCGCCAGGAGTCTCCTGAGCGCCGCGGGATCGCTGACGCGCGGCAGGTCGCGCCCGAAGTAGAAGTCGAGGCCGACGTCGCTGACGTGATAGGCCCCTCTCACCTCGCGCTCGATCCCCTGCCGTCGCAGGTCGAGGGCCAGCGGCCGCACGGAGACGTACGGCTCGGCCCGCGGATAGACGAGCGTCACCAGGATCAGCAGCGCGCCGATCGCGGCCACGGGCTGCGAGACCAGCAACCAGGCCGGCCGCCGGTGCCAGGCGGCGGCCAGCGCCGCGAGCGATGCGGCCAGGAGGAGCGCCCCGATCGCCAGGAGCGGCGCGCGCGCCTCCAGCCAGGCGGGACGCCGCGAGAACAGCGCCAGCCCCGCGGCCGTCACCGTCGCCAGCAGCACGCCGAGCAGGGCGGCAAGACGCGCGCCCCGGCCACGCCCGACCCCCTCCTCGAAGGAGAGCGCCCTCGACCAGTAATGCGCGATCAGCAGCGCGGCGGGAGGAAACGACGGAAGGATGTACGACGGCAGCTTGCTCGCGGACAGCGAGAAGACGAGTGGCGCCGCCGCGAACCAGCAGACGAGGTAGAGCGGACCGGGTCGGCGCCCGACGCCCCTCTCGTCCCTCCAGACGGCGGGGCGCAGCGCCTCGTAGAGCGCCGCCGGGAGCGCCCCCGACCACGGCAGGAGACCGAAGGCGAAGATGACGGCGTAGTAGAGCGGGAAGGCCGGGTGCTCGGGTTGCAGGAAGCGTCCCAGGTTCCCCTGCCCGAGAAACGTTCCGACGAGCAGATCGCGGTGCCGGAGCGCCATGTAGAGGTACCAGGGCCCGGCGGTCAGGAGCGCTCCGGCCGTCGCGGCGGCGAGGGCGTGACGGCGGACGAGATCGGTCCGCCGCGCCAGCAGGGCGTAGACCAGAAGGGCGACGCCGGGGAGCAGCGCCCCGACCGGCCCCTTGGTCAGGAGCGCGAGGCCGGCGGCCGCGCCGGCGAGGGCGGCCTGGGAGGCACGGCCCTCCTCGAGGTAACGGGCCGCGGCCAGCATCACCAGGGTGATCGCGAGAGTCAGCGTCATGTCGGTCACCGCGACGCGCGCCATCAGCGCGTACTCCAGACTGGTCAGGAGGAC
>DASTNM010000020.1:0-4226 GCA_035762745.1 Candidatus Polarisedimenticolia bacterium | reverse complement strand
TGCTGCGGCACGGGGGGCAGGTGACGACCGGACCCGGGGGTCTTGGCGGGGAGGAGGTGCGGTTCGATCTGCCACTTCTCGAGCCCCAGGCCACGACCGCGGAGCGCTGACTGCGCCTCAGCGCACCGGGGCCCCCGGGAGCGAGCGCGCCACGACGCCGCGCCCCTCGCGGATGGTGAGGAACTGGTCCGCGGCGATGGGCCCCAGCGTCTCGATCTTCTTCCCCTTCTCGGGCCAGCGAATCTCGATGCGGTCGACGCTGCCGGCCGATCCCAGGCCGAAATGCAGCCTGAGGTCGTTCTGCGACAGGTAGGAGCTGGCGCTGCGGACCTCCTCCTCCTGGCGGCGGCCGCCGGCGGTGATGACGACGCGCGCCCCGATCGCGTCACGATTGCAGGCCACCCCCTCGAGCCGCAGCGTGATCCAATGGCCGGCGGCGGCGCCGCCGTCGTTGCGCAGCAGGGTCGCCTTGCGGTTGTTGGGCGTGAAGACGACGTCGAGGTCGCCATCGTTGTCGTAGTCGGCGGTCGCCAGCCCCCGCCCGACATCCAGCGTCTTGAAATATTCGCCGACCTCCCGGCCGATCTCGCGGTAGTTGCCGCGCCCGAGATTTTCGAAGAGGAACGGGTTCTGCGCATACGAGATGATGTCGCTCACCAGGTTGATGTCGTCCATCGGGTGGCCGTTGGTCACGATCAGGTCGAGGTCACCGTCGTTGTCGTAGTCGTAGAAGTCGGTCCCCCAGCCGGTCGTCAGCAGGCTCACCTCGCCCAGCCCGGCCGGGAAGGTCTCGATCGAGAAGGTCCCTTTCCCCTCGATGTTGTGGTAGAGCTGGTTCACCTCGTTGCTGAGATTGGTCACGAAGAGGTCGGGCCAGCCGTCGCCGTCGGCGTCTCCCGCGTCTGTCCCCATCCCGGACTCGGCTTTGCCGTCCTCGCTGCAGCAGACCCCGGCCAATAGCGTGATGTCGGTGAAGCGGCCGTTGCCGTCGTTGCGATAGAGCATGTTCGGCGTCGCGTCGTTGGCGACGTAGAGATCGACGTCGCCGTCGGCGTCGTAATCGAACCAGACGACCCCGAGGCTTTTGCCGTTCGGGTCCCAGATGCCGGAGGCCTTGGCGACCTCCTTGAAGGTTCCGTTCCCCTCGTTGTGATACAGGACGTCGGGCAGGCCGCCGAAGGCGTCCGGATGGCAGTAGGAGCGGCGGTTCTTCTTCACGTCGCCGCAGAACTTCTGGTCATCCATGGTGAAGTCGACGTAGTTGGCCACGTACAGGTCGAGCCGTCCGTCGTTGTCGTAGTCGGCCCAGGCGGCGCTCGCCGCGTACAGCCCGTTCCTGACCCCGGCGGTTCGCGTCACGTCGGTGAAGGTGCCGTCGCCGTTGTTGCGGTACAGCACCGAGGGGCCGAAGTTGGTGACGTAGAGGTCCTCGTCGCCGTCGTTGTCGTAGTCCCCCACCGTGCAGCCGTTGCCGTAGCCGGCGGCGTTCGCGACACCCGCCTTGTCGGTGACGTCGACGAAGGTCCCATCGCCGCGATTGCGGAAGAGACGCGAGTGCGGCGAGCCCGGCGGGCGCGGGGCGCCCGGAAGAGGACCACTCTGGACGAAGTACAGGTCCTGCCAGCCGTCCCGGTCGTAGTCGAGCCAGCAGACTCCGGGCGGCACGGTCTCTATGTAGTACTTCTTGCCGGTGCCGCCGTGCGCGTGCACGACGTCGAGTCCGGCCTGGGCCGTGACGTCGGTGTAGCGCACGGCCGAGGGGCGCGCCGCGGCGGTCTCCCCGGCCGCCCGGAGAGAGACGGACACCGCCGGAACCGCCGCCAGAAGCGCCGCCGCGCACGCCGCCGAGGCCCACCCGGTGCTCCGGGAAAGGGGCATCAGTACCCCGACTTCCCTTCCGGGATTGTCTCGAGGGTGGCGAAGAGCGACAGCTCGCGATCGGCCGCGGCTGCATCCCCCACCTCGCGGTAAAGGTTGGCCAGGAGATAGTGCGGCTCGCTCAGCTTCGGATCGAGCCCCTCCGCTTTCTGCAGCGCCTGGACGGCTTCCGACCGCCGCCCGAGCCGCAGGAGGAGCATGCCGATCTGGCTCTGGATCGGCGCGTGGGCCGGGTAGCGCAGCGCGAGCGCCTGGTACTCGGCCAGCGCCTCGGGATACTTCTGCTCGACGATCAACTGCACGGCCTTGGCGCCTGCCGCGGCGATCTGACTGTCCTTTTCCTGCTGCGCCTTGCTCCGTCCGCTCAGGTCGGCGTAGATCACCTGCTGCTGCTTCGCATCCTTGTCGCGCCCGGCGCGGGCGTACGCGGCGGCCAGGTTGAAGTGGGCCCCGACGTGTCGCGGGTCGAGGGCCACCGCCCGCTCGAGCTCGGCGACCGCCCGCGGAACCTCGCCACGCGCCAGGAAGGTGAGGCCGAGCGTGTAATGAGCCTCGGGGTGTTCCGGCTTCAGCTCGATGGTGCGCTGCAGGTTCATCACCGCCTCGTCGTAGAGGCGGCTGCGGTAGGCGATGAAGCCGAGGTTGTAGCGCGCCATGAGGCTGTCGGGCTGGTATTTCAACACCGTGCGCAGGGCGTCGGCCGCCGGGCCGAGCTGCCCCTGGCGCACATAGACTCGCGCCAGCACCAGCCATGCCGAAGCGTCGCCGGGCCTCGTGGCCACGCGGGCGCGCAACAGCTCCTCGGCCTTCTTCACCTGGCGGTTCTTCAGATAGCAGGAGCCGAGGTTCGCGACCAGGCGCGCGTCGTCGGGGGCGAGCTTGAGCGCCTCCTCGTAGGCCTTCTGGGCCTCGTCGAAATCGGCGTCGCGGTAGGCGCTGTCGGCATGCGCCACGATCGTCGGGAGCGACTCCTCGGGCTCGCCGCCCCCTCCGCCCGTCGGTCCGCCGGCCCCGCACCCGGAGGCCGCGCCCAGTGCGAGACCCAGCAAGGCGGCGCGGCAGGCAGTCAGAGGGAGATGTGGCATGCGGATTGGAATCTTAGCAGACGCCGAGGGGCCGGGCGAGGGGACGCCTCAGTCGACGCGGATGGTCAGAACCTGGCCGGGGCGGATGACGGACGAGCTGCCGAGCCGGTTCCACTCGCGGACCTGGCTCACGCTCACGTCGTACATGCGGGCGATCTGGTGCAGCGTGTCGCCACGCCGGACACGGTGCCGGATGGTCCCATCACCCCCGCCGCGGGAGGCCTCGCCGCCGCGCGGCGCCGTCAGGGCCCCGGGCGCTTCACCGACGAAGACGCGGTCACCCGGGCGGAGGACGCTCTCCGGCGTCAGGCTGTTCCAGCGGCACAGGTCGTCGATCGCCGCATTGAACTTGCGCGCGATGGAGCCGAGGGTGTCTCCCTGCTGGACGCGGTACTCGATCCGACCGCCGTTGATCGACACCGGCGCGTTCACCAAGTCCAGGTCGGGGCGCGGACCATCCCCCTTCTCGCCGTAGTACAGGGTGAGCCGCTGGCCGGCGTGGAGGATCGGGCTGTCGAGGTCGTTCCAGCGCTTGAGGTTGGCGACGGTCGTGCGGTACTTGCCGGCGATCTTCTGCAGCGACTCCCCGCGCCTCACCCGGTGGACGATCCGCTCCTCCGGCTCGTAGGTCGGACGGTCCTCCTCGGCGCTCGCCACGGCGGCGGACGGGGCGCGGCCGGACATCGGCACGTTGAGAACCACGCCGCGGCGGAGGCGCTGCCCGGCGTAGCGCGGGTTGGCGTCGAGCAGGGCGCGCACCGGCACGCCGTACTTGCGCGACACGGTCGAGAGGGTCTCGCCGGGCCTGACCTCGTGCAGCGTCCAGGAGACCCGCTGACCTTCCGGCAGCCCCTCGAGGTGCGCCACCAGGTCGCGACGCGTCCCCTCCGGCACGCGCACGGTGTAGGTGGCCTGGTTCGGCGGTGTGATGAGGCCGCGCAGCTCCGGGTTCAAGGCCCGGATCGTCTCGAGCGAGCTTCCGGTGCCGTCGGCGATCACCTGCAGGTCCGTCGGCTTGTCGAGGTCGACCGTGTCCCATTTCAGCTCCGGATCGGCGTCGATCTTGAAGCCGTAGTCCTCCGGCGACTTGTCGATCAGGATCGACGCCAGGATCGCCGGAACGTAATACTTCGTCTCGCTGCGGATGGTCCGGGTCCGGGTCAGCTGCCAGTAGTCCTTCTTCCCGGAACGACGGATGGCCCGGTCGATCTTCCCCTCCCCGGCGTTGTAGGCGGCCATCGCCAGGTACCAGTCCCCGTAGCG
>DASTNM010000019.1:0-3081 GCA_035762745.1 Candidatus Polarisedimenticolia bacterium | reverse complement strand
GCAGCCGTTCCTGCTGACCGCGATCGCCCTATTCGGTGTGCAGGAGGCGGTCATCCTGGCGGCGGTCAGCATGACCTACTTCTGGGCGGTCGGCCGTCCCCGGGCCGCCCTGCACAAGGGGCTGTTCAACCTGTGCAACTTCGTCCTCTCGGCCTGGCTCGGCGGGCGTGTCTACTTCGCCGCCGGCGGGCGGGTGGGGGACGTCGGTTCGCCGCGCTCCCTGGCGGCGCTGCTGGCGACTGTCTTGACCTTCTTCTTCGTCAACTCCGGCCTGGTGTCGATCGCCGTCGGATTGGAGCAGAGGATCTCTCCGTTCCGCGTCTGGTACGAGAAGTACTCCTGGACCCTCAACACGCAGCTCGCAGGGGCGTCGCTCGTGATCCTGCTCGGCATGCTGCGGCAGAGCTTCGGGGCCCAGGTCTTCTTCCTGACTCTTCCGTTCTGCATCATGACGTACCACTTCTACAAGGCGTATTTCCCGCGGGCGTCGCAGAAGGGCCACAGGACCTGAAGGACGCCCCGGTTATCACGCACCGACGGCCGCGCCGACCCCTCCCCGGCGCGGCCGTTGTTCTTTTCCCCTCCCGGAGGTTTGACCCCCACGAAGCACGGCGCCGGCGCCCACGCGCCCGAACCGGCGCGGACAGCGCGACGTGCGGCTCATCTGGACAGTCCGTGTCCAGCTTCCGGCACCAGGGCCAAGGTGATGAATCCGCGTCACTAACGGCCGCCGTCGTCCCCCGGCCGCGGGCCCGTGTCGAAAGGCCCGACACCGGCCCCTTTGAGACGCCCTCCGCGGCCGCGCGCCGCGCTTCCAGGAAACCCTTGTGGCGCAAGGCTTTCGTGGGAGGCGTTGCGAATCCGGCATTGGCAGGGGCCTTGCTCTTAGACCCGGTGCCGCACAACTGCACCTCGGCTGCTGCGGCAACGAAAGGGGAAAGGAGCCCAATGACTTCCATTCGGCAATTCGCAAAGCCAGGCAGTACGTTCTGGGCGCTGTGCGCCGTCCTGGCCCTCCTGTTCGTGGTCCTTCCGTCCGGCACCGCGCAGGGCGGGCAGGGCAACGGCAAGATCTCCGACGAGGTCGAGGAGAAGTTGCGGGGGGCCGGATCGGACGACATGATCCCGGTCATCATCCAGACCGTGGATGAGCCCAGCGCGCTGAATCTCACCCGGCTGCACGGCCGGGGGGGGTGTGGTGAAGGGTCGCTACACCTCGATCCACGGCTACTCGGCGCAGATGCCGGCCTCGCAGATCGAGGATTTCTCCGACGACCCCGAAGTGACCCACATCTCGTTCGACTCGCCGGTGCGGGCACACATGGACGTCGCCTACCCGGCGGTCAAGGCGGACGTCGCCTTCGTCGCGTCGGGCGGTCTTGACGGCCGCGGCGTCGGCGTCGCGGTCATCGACACCGGTGTCCAGGGCCACGACGACCTGTTGCGGTCGACGGGTCTGGGGCCGGTCGAGGTCGAGATCGTCGGGCACGAGACGGGTCTGGCCGACTATTACGGCCACGGCACGCATGTGGCCGGCATAATCAACGGCAACGGCGCCGACTCGAGCGACAAATGGTCCTTCCGCACCTTCAAGGGGATCGCCCCGGGTGCGCGCCTCATCTCGATCCGCGCCCTCTATCCCGACGGCACCGGCTACACGTCGGACATCCTGGCGTCGATCGACTGGGCGATCGCCAACCGCGCCACCTACAACATCCGGGTGATCAACCTGTCGCTCGGCCACCCGATCTTCGAGTCGTACACGACCGATCCGCTCTGCCGCTCGGTGCGCGCGGCCTACAACGCCGGCCTCGTGGTGGTGGTGGCGGCGGGCAACGACGGTCGCGTCGGCAGCGGCTTCGGGACGATCACGACCCCGGGCAACGAGCCGAGCGCGGTCACCGTCGGCGCCATGGACGACGGCAACACGGTCACGACCACCGACGACGTCCTGGCGGCCTTCTCGTCGAAGGGGCCGTCTCTCATCGACCACGTCGTCAAGCCGGACCTGGTCGCGCCGGGCACGCGCATCGTGTCGCTGCGCGCCACCGGCTCGTACCTCGACACCAACTACCACAACTGGGTTCTGAAGCTGGGAGACTACAAGTACGACAACTCGGTCAGCAACCACGACGGCACCTACTACGAGCTGTCGGGGACCTCGATGTCGGCGCCGCTGGTGGCCGGCACGGCGGCCCTGATGCTGCAGAAGGAACCGGGCCTCAACGCCGCCACGGTCAAGGCGCGGCTGATGGCCTCGGCGACCAAGGACAACCGTCTGGTCTTCGAGACCGGTGCCGGCTACCTGAACGTCGATGCCGCGCTGCGCCAGAGCGGGTACGCCACGAGCGCGATGTCGCCGCTGTCGGTGGTGGGCTTGGACAACTACGTCTACGTCCAGGACCTGTCGCTCATCTGGGGCGTCGATTGGCAGCAGAGCATCATCTGGGGCCTCAGCAAGGAGACGGCCTACGGCTACAGCCTGACCAACGTCAGCGGCTCGAGCGTCGCGCCCAGCGGTTACGTCTGGGGCGTGCACCCCAAGTCGCTCGTCGAGAACACGCAGATCACCGCCTCCGGCCTGATCTGGGGCGTGGATGCCTGCTCCCTGATCTGGAGCGGCAGCTCGGTCGACGCCCAGGGCGCTGTCTGGGGGGGCAAAGGCGGGCACTAATCATCCAGATCGTCCCATCCACCACGCAGTCAGACGGCCGCGCCGAACCCCCTCCCCGGCGCGGCCGTCGCGCGTCTTGGGGGGGCGTCTCCCGCCGGATTCCGGCGCCGGTCGGCGGCAGTAGGGAGTCGACCCGGTTGCCTTCCCGCCCCCTCAGCCCCTAGATTCACCCGGACATCGTGTGGCTTCCGCGGGGGAGCGGATGACCGGTCCCGAGATCTGCCGGGCACTCGAGGAGATGGCGCAGGGAGGGAGCGGCTTCGAGGCGATCCTGGCGCGCGCCGTCGAGCTGCTGCACCATTCCAACCGACGCTTCCACTGGACCGGCATCTACGAGCTCTTCCCGGACAACGTCCTGCAGCTCGGCCCCTTCATCGGCGCACCGACCGACCATGTCTTCATCGGCG
>DASTNM010000018.1:0-2645 GCA_035762745.1 Candidatus Polarisedimenticolia bacterium | reverse complement strand
CGAGGAGACGGTGGTGGACCACCCCGTCAAGGTCCCGCATCTGCAGAAGAACGCCGGCTGATCGGCCGGCGCGCTTCTCCGTCCGGCTGCATTGACACGCCTTTCCGCCGGAGCGTAGCATCCCACCTATGGACCTCTTCCGCTCCGATCCCGATCCCCCCGATCGCGTGGGGGGCGAGGCACCGGCGCGCGACGCCCCGCTCGCCGATCGACTCCGCCCGCGGACCTTCGACGAGATCGTCGGCCAGGACGATCTGATCGGAGCAGGCCGGCCGCTGCGCGAGGCGATCGAGACGGATCGTCCGCACTCGATGATCCTGTGGGGACCGCCCGGATCGGGCAAGACGACGCTGGCACGCGTGATCGCCCGCCTCACCCGGGCGCAGTTCATCTCCTTCAGCGCGGTCCTGTCGGGGATCAAAGAGATCAAGGACGTGATGCGCACGGCCGAGACGTATCGCCGCGCCACCGCTCGACGCACGATCCTCTTCGTCGACGAAATCCACCGTTTCAACCGGGCGCAGCAGGACGCCTTTCTCCCCTACGTCGAGCAGGGGACGATCGTCCTGATCGGAGCGACGACCGAGAATCCGTCGTTCGAGGTCAACGCGGCGCTCCTGTCGCGCTGCACGGTCTACGTCCTCCGCCGGCTGGAAGACCAGGAGATCGTCCTCCTCCTCCGCAGGGCCCTGGCCGACCCGCGCGGCCTGTCGGCTCTTGAAGTCGAGGCGGGTGAGGATGAGCTGCTGTACCTGGCCTCGCTCTCCGGAGGTGACGCGCGGCGGGCGCTCAACGTCCTCGACCTGGTGGCGCAGACGACCCGGCCGGCGGCCGACGGCAGGCGCCTCGTGGAGAGGCAGGCGATCGCCCGGGCCGTTCAGCGCGCCCCCCTGCTCTATGACAAGGCGGCCGAGGAGCACTACAACCTGATCTCCGCTCTGCACAAATCGCTGCGCAACAGCGACGTGGACGCGGCGCTCTACTGGCTGGCGCGCATGCTGGAGTCCGGCGAAGACCCTCTCTACGTCGCCCGGCGCATGGTGCGCTTCGCCTCGGAGGACATCGGCAACGCCGATCCCCAGGCGCTCTCGGTCGCGCTCGCGGCGCGAGATGCCTTCGATTTCCTGGGTCTGCCGGAGGGGGCCCTGGCGCTGGCGCAGGCCGCCGCTTACCTCGCCGCCGCGCCCAAGAGCAACGCGGTGTACGCCGCCTACGGACGGGTTCTCGACGACCTGCGCCAGGGGCTGACCGATCCGGTCCCGCTGGCGATCCGCAATGCGCCGACCGGTCTGATGAAGGATCTTGGTTACGGGCGGGATTACCGCTACGCCCACGACTACGAAGAGGGCACCACCGACCTGGAGTGCCTCCCGGAGAGGTTAAGAGGGCGGCGCTACTACCAGCCGCGCTCCGCGGGGTATGAGAAGGTGATTGCCGAGAGGCTCAAAGAGCTGGAGGAGGCGCGGCGGCGAATGAGGGAGCGCGGTCAGGGTGTGCGGGAGAGAACGGTCAGGCGCTCGCCGCCGTCCGATCCGCAGCCTTCATGAGTCGCCAGGTGGCGTCCTTCTCGGGGCAGACGGCGCACATCGGGATCACCTGGTTGGCCGCGAACTCTTTCAACGTCACCTGACCTGCCGCGTAGCAGACCTGGCATCTGTAGGTGCCCGGGAACCGGCAGTGCTCCCCGCTCTTCCAGGTCCTGGACGAATTCATCAACCCGCCTCCCACACAGCGCCTATTGTGGCAAACAGGCGGCCGACTGTCAAAGGACGTCCGGCGATCGTAGCCGCCGTGCGATGACCTGCGCCTCTCGTCGCCCGAAAATGATTGAGGGGTGACCCCGGTCACCCCTCACAGGTTCTGAACCAAGAAAGGGATCTACCTCTTGCCTTTCTTCTTCCCTTTCTTTTTGGCGGCCTTCTTCTTCTTCGGAATGGCTCCTCACCCCCTTTCCCGAACCGCGTTTGGTGCGAGCCCCCGGCTATCGCCTACGACAAGTTCCTTGCCAGCGGGAGCAACTTCGCGGGCGCAGAGGCGTCCGCGGACTTCACTGCCCTGCTTCGCTCGGGGATTCGTCGTCTCGACGAAACCCGGACTCCATCACGTCCGGGATGAAAGTTGGTCGCCACTGATCGTCGTCGTGTGTCGGTTTGATTCACCATCGTGATCGTCGACGATCAAAAACGATTTCGCCGAAATCTATAACATGAAGGGGATCACCTGTCAATAGATTGTGAGCCTCTTGTGAGACTCGAGATCGATCCTACGATCGTTCGATCACGCGGTGCGCGCGGCGCGTCGGCGGCGATCCGCCCCGCAGGGTGATCAAATCGATGCGCGGGCGGCAGAGCCCGGGGATGGGGAGACCCCTCCACCCGAGGCCGCGGCTGACGTGGAGGCGCACTCCCCCCGCCACGTCGAACCAGCCTTCGAGGTCATCGCCCATACCGAGAGAACCAAAGAGCGCGCCGACGGGCGGCGGTCGCAGCACGCCCGTCCGCTCCTGGCCGGTGAACGCCATGTCGATGTCCCAGTTGCCGAGCGTCTCGACCACTTCCGGGTCGTGCGACACCAGGAGACAGAAGGCGGATCGGGGAACGCGCGCCATCGCCTGGCGCAGATTGTCCCGACCGCTGGCCGGATCG
>DASTNM010000017.1:0-2864 GCA_035762745.1 Candidatus Polarisedimenticolia bacterium | reverse complement strand
GGTCCACCACCGTCTCCCCGAGACCGGATTGGCCGAAGCGGTGCAGCTCGCGGACCATGGAGCTGACGAGAGTCGTGACGACGGCGTCGTAGACCGCGAGGGCGGCCACGACCGACTCGCGCGCCTTGGTTTCGAAGGACCTCACGGCGCGTCCCAGCTCCGCGTCGCTCATCTCGGCCGGCTCGCGACCGGCCGCGCCGCGCGCCGCGGACACGGCGGCGCCGATCAGCTCGAGGGCTCCTGCCAGAACCTTTCGATCGTCCGCCGTGATGGAGCGGAGCTGGTAGGCCAGCTCGTAAATCTCCGGAGACAGCCGCGCCATCTCCGTGGCGCCGTTCTCGCAGTGCCGGCCGGTGAGGATCCACTCGATCGAGGTGCCGCCGATGCGGGCCAGCTCGAGGAGCCGCTTCACCTCGGGGAGGATGCCGTTCTCGTACTTGTGCACGGCCGGCTGGGTGGCGCCCAGGAGCTCCGCCATCTGCCACTGCCGCAGTCCCCTGATCTTCCTCAGGGATTTGATCCGTGCGCCGATGACCGACTTGTCGAGCGGTTCCACGCCTTGCTCCAAATTCGAGCCGCAGCCTTGCCGGAAAGCCACGACCTGTCTGATGTTGGCAGGAATTATACGTCGAGGCCCGGTGTGGGGCAATGACTTTGATAAGCGGGCGGAATTGAGGGCTAAGTGCCGATGACTCAGCGCCTTAGTTTGATTCCACGCGACAGGCCGAAGAAAACGCCGATGTCGGGAGTGTTCTGGTTCCGATCGATGTTCTCGATGAGGGCGCACTCGAAGTCGACCTCCTTCGGCAACCTGTGGCGGAACCCGGCCGCCAACTCCCAGGCGACACGTCCGAGGTCGCTCCCGGTGCGGAAGGGGAACGGGCTGCTGGAGCGCAGGGTCTGGGCGATGAGAGAGGTGCGCGCCGTGGCACTGAAGACATAAGTGGCGAACAGGCTGCGGGTGTTGCGCAACGGGATCTTCGGGGCGATCTCCCAATCGCCCACGACGGTCTCCAGGAATCCGGCGTGCAGCGTCGAACGGCCGATCCCCTTCGATGCCTGGATCGACCCGGCGTAATCGAACGAGCCGCTGCCGCGCAGCCGGGCCGCCGAGCCGGTCGGGAGCTTTCCCGTGACGCCGGCGGCGACCGCCGGCCGCCGCCGCGTCTCCCCGAGCACGGAGGCCCTGGCGGAGATGACGATATCCCCGAGGCCGGGGCCGGACGGAGCTCCCGCCAGGAAGAACGCCTCTCCATCCCCCAC
The DNA here is from genome assembly GCA_035762745.1 of Candidatus Polarisedimenticolia bacterium. Lineage (GTDB taxonomy): Bacteria > Acidobacteriota > Polarisedimenticolia > Gp22-AA2 > Gp22-AA2 > DASTNM01. The sequence continues at coordinate 1,601 of DASTNM010000017.1, read as the reverse complement.
ATAGCCGGCGACGTACTGGTTGCGGGCGAAGGCCGAGCGCCCGCCATCGGGGAAGTTGAACCGATCATGGTAGCCGTCGATGATCGAATCGAGGAACCCGCCGCTCTGGAGGAGGACGGGGATCTCCAGGCCCGCCTCGACGCGTGAGGTGAGCCCGACGCGGAGACCGAAGGTCGCCCGCAACGTCTCGCCGTCGAGGATGAAGGCCGACCGGCCCGGCTCGCCCGCGGCGACCGTCTCCAGAACAGGCAGCGTGACACGCCCGCCGTAGGTGGCGAAGTTGTCCGCCTGGAACAGGCGCACCAGGCCGTCGCTCGCCGCCTGGGTGTTCTCATACGTCAACGTCAGCGCGAGGCGGACCTGGCCGGGGGGGAGCAGGCGTGCCGTCACCGGGGTCTGGTTCAGCAGCAGGAGATTGAAGGGCAGCTGGTTCCGCAGCGGGAACGGATCGTCGAGGTCGGAGGCATAAGCCGCGGTCGAAGTCAGGAGGGCCGCCAGCACCAGCCGACGAGGGGTGTGGCGCGGCCGACGCGTCAGGATCGCGGACCCTGCAGCCGATCGAGGAAGGAGCGCAGCTGGTCGTGCACCTCGGAGGGCACGTCCTCCTCGCGCAGCCCCCGGACCAGGGACCGGGTCCGCTTCAGGCTTTCCAGGAAGTCGACACAGGGGTCGCAGAGAGCCATATGGGCCTCGAAGGCCTCGAGCTCCCCGGGGGGGAGATCACCCTCCAGGTAGTCGCTCAAGAGATCGACAATCTCCTTGCAGCTCTTCATCGGCACCCCGCAGCCCCGGTCCGCCGGTTCGAAAACATCCCGTGAGGCTTGATTGTTCCCCACCAGTACCTTTTGATGCGCTCGCGCAGGAAAAGGCGCGCCCGATGAAGGCGCGACTTCACCGCCGGGACGCTCAAATCGAGGATCGTGGCGACCTCCTCGTTGCTGAGTCCTTCCTGGTCCCTCAGGACGAAGACCGTCCTGTACTCGGGGTCGAGGGCGGCGATCGCCTCCCGCAGGTGGGTCGCCAGCTCCTTGTTCAGGAGCAGATCGTCCGCCCGGGGGCTCCAGTCCGGCAGCACCGCCACGCGGTGCCCCCCCTCCTCGAACTGCGGCATGTATTCGTCGATCGGGACCGACTTCTCATCGTGCCGGCGCTTGCGGATCGTCATCAGGGCCGAGTTGACCGCGATCCGGTAGATCCAGGTGGAGAGGCTCGACTCCCCCTTGAAGGAGGCGATGTTCCTGTAGACCTGGAGGAAGGTGTCCTGGAGGGAATCCTGCGCGTCGGCGTCGTTACGGGTCATGCCCCGGACGAGGCTGTAGACCTTGGCCTCGTACCGCCTGAGGATCTCCTCGAAGGCCGCCGGCTCACCCCCCCGAAAGGAGGTCACGAGCTGGGAATCGGTCGGCTGCCGCTCTGCCTGTTCCATCGCCCCAATCCCGGACCGAACCACCACGCTGGAAGTGATGAAGAATAGCACGAATAGACCGCCCGCGACCCGCTTGACCCCGCTGCGGCATTCCCTATATAGAAGAGGCGATGTCGCACATCCTGCAGGTCCTCCTGTTTCTCTCCCTCCTCACCTTGATCTCCAAGGGGGCGGG
>DASTNM010000016.1:0-3839 GCA_035762745.1 Candidatus Polarisedimenticolia bacterium | reverse complement strand
CTCGGCGATTTCGACAACGACGGGGATCTCGATCTCTACCTGACACGCCTCGGCGGCGGCGCGCTCTTCGAAAACCAGGGAAATGGAACGTTCAAGGAGATCACGGCCCGGGCCGGCGCGGTCGTGACCGGCTTCGTCCTGGGGGGGTCCTGGGTCGACGTCGACCACGACGGCGATCTCGACCTGTTCCTCTGCCGCATGCCGGCTCCGGGGAGCAAGGGCCCGACGAGCGACGTCCTGCTTCGGAACCGCGGCGACGGGACGTTCAAGGACGACACGGCCGCTCTGAATGTCGCAGGCCCGGCGGGAGGCTCGATCGGCGCCGTCTGGAGCGATCTCGACGGGGACCGCGACATCGACGCCGTGATTTCGGCGGTCGGCGGACCGGACGTCCTACTGGACAACCGACGCGAGGCGGGGTTCGAGGACCGGGGCGGCGCCGCCGGTCTGGCGACGCGCGGCGCGGGGCGTGGTGTGGTGGCCGGAGATCTGAACGGTGACGGGTTACCCGACCTGGTCTTCACAGCCGGCGCCGCCGGTCCGACGCGCCTCTACCTGAACGGCCCGCAACGCCGCTTCACGGCGAAGGATCTCCCGAAGCCCAAAGGGAGTTCGGCCTACGGGGCGGTCCTGCTCGATGTCGACAACGACGGCGATCTCGACCTGTTCACGACGGGCGATGCCAACCTGCTCTACCTCAACGACGGCGCCGGAAACTTCAGGGACGCCAGCGAGGAGTCCGGGCTTTCGCAGGTGCGCGTCAGGGACGGCCGGGCGGCCGCGGCGGCCGATCTCGACGGCGACGGCGACCTCGATCTCGTGGTGACGCGCAACGGCGGGCGCCCGCTCCTGCTGCGGAACGAAGGCGGGAACCGGAACCACTGGCTCAATGTCGCGACGCGTGGATTGAACGGGAACCGCGAGGGGATCGGGGCGCGGGTCGAGGTGCAGTCGGGGGCGATGTGGCAGCGGCGCGAAGTGCAGGCCGGCTCGGGCTACCTGTCGCAGTCGCCGCCCGCGGTCCACTTCGGGCTGGCCGACCGAGGCCTCGCAGACGTCGTGCGGATCCTCTGGCCCGGGGGGGTGCTGCAGGCGGAGATGGACGTGCCGGCGGGGCAAACCGTCGAGGAGACCGAGCTCGATCGCAAGGGCTCCTCCTGCCCCGTCCTGTTCGCATGGAACGGATCGCGGTACGGCTTCGTGACCGACCTCCTGGGGACCGGCGGCCTGGGAATGTGGATGGCGCCCGGAGTCTACGGGCGGCCGGACGCCGACGAATACGTCAAGATCGAGCCGGACCAGCTCCAGCCCCGCGACGGCGCCTACACGCTCCAGATGATGGAAAACCTGGAGGAGATCACCTACCTCGACCAGGCGAAGTTGATCACGCTCGATCATCCGAAGGGGATCGACGTCTATCCCAACGAGGCCTTCGGTGCCCGGGAGCCGCCGCCCTACCGCCTCTATGCCGTCGAGCGGGAGGCCCGGATCCAGCCGACGCGCGCCCGGGACGACGCCGGCCGCGACGTCACGGAGCGCGTGCGGGCGATCGACCGCCTCTATCCCGACGAGTTCCGCCTGCTCCGGCTGGCCGGGTACGCCGAAATGCACAGCCTCACTCTCGAGTTCCCCGACAAGGTCATCGGTCAGGAAGGCCTGGTCCTCTTCCTCTACGGTTGGGTCGACTACGAGTACGCCTCGACCAACTTCGCGGCGCACCAGGCGGGGATCTTCCTCGAAGCGCCGGTTCTCGAGATGGAGAACGAGGACGGACTGTACAAGCCGGTGATCGCGCCGATGGGCTTCCCGGCCGGTATGCCGCGAATGATGACAGTCGATCTCGGCTCGCTCGGGCCCCTGCGATCGGCCCGCCTGAGGCTGCGCACCAACATGCGGGTCTACTGGGACCAGATCTTCCTGGCGCGTCCCCTGTCGGAGGCCGCGCTGACGGACAAGGTGCACGTGAACGAGGTGACCCTCGCGGGCGCGCACCTGCATCGCCGAGGGTTCCCGCGCGAGCACAGCCCGGACGGCCGCGAGCCGAAGATTTACGACTACGGGATCCTCGACAACACGCAGCCGTTCCGGGTGATGGCCGGCGACTACACGCGCTTCGGGCGGGTGACCGATCTTCTGGCGCGCGCCGACGATCAGTTCGTCATCTTCGGGCACGGCGAGGAGGTGACGCTGGAGTTCCCGACGAAAGGGCTCCCTGTGGTGCCCCCCGGCTGGCGGCGCAGCTTCCTCCTCTACGCCAACGGGTATTGCAAGGACATGGATCCGCATACCGCCTTCCCGGACACGGTCGAGCCGCTGCCCTTCCACGGCATGTCGGCCTATCCATACCCGGCGGGCGAGTCCTACCCCGACGACGAGGAGCACCGCGAGTACCGCAAGACCTACAACACCCGCCACGTCGAGAACCGCTGAGGGGGCCTGGCTTGGGGATCGCGATCCGGGCGGACAATCTCGGCAAGGTCTACGTCAAGCGCCGCAGCCTGCGAGAGATGGCGCTGCGGCCGCTGGGGCGGGCGGCGCGCGTCACCGCGTTGAAGGACGTCACGATCGCGGTCGAGAGCGGCGAAATCTACGGGCTCCTCGGTCCGAACGGAGCAGGCAAGACGACACTCCTCAAGATCCTGGCCGGCCTGGTGCTGCCGAACGAAGGGTCGGCGCAGGTGGGCGGGATCGACGTGGCGCGGGACGACCGGGCGGTCAAGCGGCTGATCGGCTTCGTCACCGCGGACGAGCGCTCCTTCTACTGGCGACTGACGGGGCGGGAGAACCTGCACTTCTTCGCCCGCCTGTACGGTCTCGAGCTGACGCGGGCCCGCCGCCGCGCCGTCGAGCTGATGGAGGCGGTGGACCTGGGTGGCGTGAGCGACCAGCAGTTCATGAGTTACTCCTCAGGCATGAAGCAACGCCTGGCCATCGCCCGCGCCCTCCTTCACGATCCGCCGATCCTCTGCCTGGACGAGCCGACGCGAAGCCTCGACCCGATCGCCGCCAAGCACCTGCGTCGCTTCGTTGTCGAGCGGCTGAATCGTGACTCCGGGAAGACGGTGCTGCTGGCGACCCACAACCTGCAGGAGGCCGAGGAGCTGTGCGGCCGCTTGGCGATCCTCGACCGCGGCCGGGTGCTTCGGCAGGGGAGCATCGCGGTCATCACGGCCGACCTGCCCGGACGCGATCACTACATCCTGACCGTTGCCGGGCTGGATGGAATCCCGCGCGATGCGCGCTGGACCCTGGAGCTGGAGCGACGGGACGGCGCCGCGACCCGCCTGAGCGCCGCGGTCGAGCGGGGCGGCACGGCATTCTCCGACCTGCTGGCGGCGATTCTCGCCGGCCACGGGACGATTCTCGCCTGCGGCCGGCGCGAGCCGAGCCTGCAGGAGGTGTTCGACCGGATCGAGGCGGCGGCGCCAGCGCCGGGACAGCCATGACGCTGCTGCGGACACTCCTGGCCTTCATCAAGCGCGACTTCCTGACCGAGGTCTCCTACCGCACTTCGTTCATCCTGCAGTTCCTCGGCATCCTGTTCTCGGTGCTGATCTGGTATTTCATCGCGGGCGTGGTCAAGGCGCCCCCGACAACTCCCGGTCTCGATGGAATGGACTACTTCGCCTACGTCCTGCTGGGGCTCGCCTTCTACCACTATCTGTCGTCGGCGATGATGTCCTTCGCCTCCAAGGTTCGCACCGAACAGACAACCGGCACGCTGGAGGCGATGCTGGTGACGCCGACGCCGACCGGCACCATCGTTCTTGGCTCGTCCCTGTGGGACTTCCTGATGACCTCCATCAAGGTGATCGTCTACCTGGCGGTAGGCCGGATCT
>DASTNM010000015.1:0-2078 GCA_035762745.1 Candidatus Polarisedimenticolia bacterium | reverse complement strand
TGCACCTCTTCATCCCGGCGCAGCAGCTCTATCTCCGCCTCACAGGATCGAAGCAGGAGAGCGTCGCCTCGCCGGTCGGCGTGATCTTCGACGACGCGCTCAGGCTCTATCTGTCCGATTCCACCGGCAAGGTCCTGGCGTTCGGGCCGGGCGGCGAGTTTCTCTACGCCTTGCGCAAGGCCGGCGGGGAGACCCTCCAGCGCCCGACCGGTCTCGCGTACAGCCCACGCAGGAAGCTGCTCTACGTCGTCGACACTCTGGCCAACCGGGTCCATGCCTTCGGCACCAACGGGGAGCCCGCCTTCTCCTTCGGCCAGCGGGGGGAGGAGGCGGGGCGCTTCAACTTCCCCACCCATATCTTCTGGTTCTCCGGAGAGTTGTACGTCACCGATTCGCTCGATTTCCGGATCGCCATCTTCGACGAGACGGGGAAGGCGCTCGGGTCGTTCGGTCGTCACGGGGACGGCTCGGGCGACCTGGCAATGCCGAAGGGGGTCGCCGTCGACAAGGACGGCGTCGTCTACGTCGTGGACAGCCTCTTCGACAACATCCAGCTGTTCAACCGGCGGGGTGATTTCCTCCTGACGCTCGGCCGGAGGGGCGTCGGCTTCGGCGAGTTCTGGCTCCCCTCGGGGGCCTTCATCAGCGACAGCGGCGAGCTCTATGTGTGCGATACCTACAACCGGCGGGTCCAGGTCTTCCGGATCACGGAGCGTTATGCCGACGGCCTGTCCTGAGCCTGGCCGCCACCGCGCCCGGCGCGCGATCGTGGCCTGCTGCCTGTTCGCCCAGGGGCTGGTCTCGTCCCTGGCGGCGCCGTCATCGTCCAACATGACCAATACGAAGCACAACCTCTCGGCGTCGGGCACGGGGACGATCCATGCTCTGGCGGAGACCCGCATCTGCATCTTCTGCCACACTCCCCACAGCGCGACGCCGCAGTCGCCGCTCTGGAACAAGGAGATCGAGCCTCAGATCTACACCGTGTACGCGAGCCCGACCCTGAAGGCGGGCCCGCTCCCCCAGCCCTCGGGCCCGACGAAACTCTGCCTCAGCTGTCATGACGGCACGATCGCCATGGGGGCGGTCCTCAATCCGGTGGGTGGCATCGGCATGGCGGGCAGCGGGACGCTGCCGCCGGGCAGCCTCTCCGATTTCAGCCTCGACCTGTCAGGGCATCACCCGGTGTCGTTCCAGTACCAGAGTGCGCTGCCCAACGCGGAGCTGGCCTCGTCGCCCCCCGCCGATCTCGATTTCGGCGGCGGTGACGAGGTCCACTGCATCACCTGTCACGATCCGCACAACGACTCCTACGGCAGGTTCCTGCTCAAGGACAACCGCTACTCGGCGCTGTGCACCACCTGTCATCAGATCACCGGGTGGAGCGGGTCGGCCCATGCGACGTCGACCGCCTCGGTGAGCGGCATCCTGCCCCGGCCCCCGAAGACCTGGCCGACCTGGACGCAGCTGAACGAGTGGGGATGCGAGGTGTGTCACACGCCGCACTTCGCCGCGACCGCGGAAGAGCTGCTCAATTTCACCGCCGCGCCGCCGGACCCGTTCTCGTGCACGAGCGCGGGGTGCCACTCCTCGGACCCGGGCCCGGCGCACGCGCCGGTTCGGTCCGCCGACGCGCTACCCTCCGCCGCCACCGTCGGCCCGGGCGCACCGCCGGCCTTCGGGCGGGCGGACATCGCGGGACAGGTCCGGAAGATCTCCGCGCACCACGAAGAGCCCGGCGTCGTCCGCACGGCCCTGCGCAGGATGGGAGGATCGGCGCGCTCCGGAGTTCGCAGCGTCGGCTGCGCCGATTGCCACAATCCACACCTCGCGAACAATGTCCGGGCCGAGGCGCCCTACGCCTCGGGCATGCTGAGAGGCATGGACGGCGTCGATCGGAACGGCGCGGCGCTCCGCTCCGTCACCTACGAGTACGAGGTCTGCTTCAAGTGCCACGCCGACTCCACGCCCGACCTGGACTATGTCCCGCGCGTCCTCACCGGGACCAACATGCGGCTGGCTTTCGACCCGTCCAATCCTTCGTATCACCCGGTCGTCGCCATGGGAAAAAATCTGAA
>DASTNM010000014.1:0-3348 GCA_035762745.1 Candidatus Polarisedimenticolia bacterium | reverse complement strand
AAGCGGCTCGAGGGGATGGCGCACATCCGCGTGGCAACCGGCGCCCCGATCCTCGAGGACTGTCTCGTCTGGCTCGATTGCGCTCTGGTCGAGGCCTACGAGGGGGGGGATCACACGATCTTCGTCGGGCGCGTCGAGGCGTCGGGCGGAGGGGAAGGGCGACCGCTCCTCTGGTTCGGCAGCGACTATCGTCTCCTGGCCGGACGGACCACCGCCGCCGCGCGGGGCGGACGCTCGCGCCCGCGGCGGGCCGGGCGCAAACGCGCGCCGGCAAGGCGTCGGCGGCCTGCTTGACAGCGAGAGCACCCCTGGGCTAGTTTCCCGGCGGTTCCCAGAGAGCAGGATCAAGGATTCGACGCTGCCCGCCGCGGGCGCGGACGTGGTCCGGCCGGAGCGAGGATGCTGAGCGTCAAGAGGACCGACAAGCTCTTCTTCGATACCTTCGACGCCATGGCCGCCGGGGCGGCGGAGGCGGCGCTGATCCTCGAGGAGATGTTCCGCAACAGCGTGGGCGCCTACGCGGCGCAGGCGACCCGCATCAAGGAGATCGAGCACCGCTGCGACAAGCACGTGCACGAGCTGGTGCGGACGCTGCACCGGACCTTCATCACGCCAATCGACCGCGAGGACATCCACGATCTGGGGTCGAGCATGGACGACGTGGTCGACCTGATCGACGCCGCCGCCAGCCGGGCGGTCCTGTTCCGGATCGAGAGCGAGATCCCCGACGCCGCCGACCTGGCCCGCATCATCCACAAGCAGGCCGAGGAGATCCGCCAGGCGGTCATGCACCTGCGGGACTCCAACAAGACTCTCGACCGTTGCGCCCGGATCAACGAGCTGGAGAAGGAGGGGGACCGGCTCTACCGCGAGGCGGTCGTGCGCGTCTTCGACTCCGGCAAGGATCCGATCTTCGTCATCAAGGCCAAGGAGATCATCGAGACCCTCGAAGCGGCGACGGACGCCGCGGAGAGCGTGGCGATCGTCCTTGAGCGGATCGTGCTCAAGAACCAGTAGCGGAGCCGGCCATCGACCCCGTCCTGGTCTCGGTCATCCTGATCATCCTGGTGGCGCTCGTCTTCGATTTTTTGAACGGCTTCCACGACGCCGCCAACTCGGTCGCCACCGTCGTTTCGACCCGCACCCTCTCCCCGAACGTCGCGGTCGCATGGGCGGCCTTCTTCAACTTCGTGGCGGCCTTCGGCTTCGGCGTGAAGGTGGCGACCACTCTGGGGAAGGGGGTCGTGCAGCCCGGCGCCGTCGATCGCTGGGTCGTCCTGGGAGGGCTCCTGGGGGCGATCGCCTGGAACCTGATCACCTGGTGGCTCGGCCTGCCGGTCTCCTCGTCGCACGCCCTCATCGGCGGGCTGGCCGGGGCGGCCATCGTCAAGGGCGGCCTCCAGGTGCTGATCGCCGCGGGCCTCCTGAAGATCCTGCTCTTCATCGTCCTGTCGCCGCTCATCGGGCTCGTCCTTGGATACCTGACGATGCTGACCCTGCTCCTGCTGCATCGGAACTCGCTGCCGTCGACGGTCGATCGCCGCTTCCGCCGCCTGCAGCTGGTGTCCGCGGCCATGTACAGCCTCGGGCACGGCACCAATGACGCGCAGAAGACGATGGGAATCATCTCGATCCTGCTCTACACGTCGGGCTACATGGACACCTTCCACGTCCCGACCTGGGTCATCCTCGTCTGTCACGCCGCGATCGCCGCCGGCACCCTGCTGGGGGGCTGGCGGATCGTCAAGACCATGGGGATGCGGATCACGAAGCTCAGGCCGATCGGCGGCTTCAGCGCCGAAACGGCCGGGGCGATCACCCTGCTGGGCACGGCGTTCCTCGGCATCCCCGTCAGCACGACCCACACGATCACCGGAGCCATCATGGGCGTCGGCGCCACCCACCGCCTCAGCGCCGTCCGGTGGGGCGTCGCCACGCAGATCGTCTGGGCCTGGATCCTGACGATCCCGATCGCGGCGCTGGTGTCCGCCGGCTCATACCTTCTGATCCGTCTGTTCCTTTAGAAGACAGGCCGCGACGATCCGCTCCGCCGCCAGCTCGCCGCTGCGCACGCAGTCGGGGATTCCGACGCCGCGCAACCCGTTCCCGGCCAACGCCAGGTCCGGGTGGGCGGCGAGCCTCCTGTCGACGGCGGCGACACGCTCGAGGTGGCCGACCTGGTACTGCGCCATGAGGCGCTGCCAGACGTAGGTTACGGCGAAAAGCGGCGCGGCCGTGACGCCGAGGATGTCGCGCAGGTCGTCACGCACCGCCCGGACGAGGCGCTCGGAGTCGGTCGGGGCCCCATCCGCCCGGCCCGGTCCGGCGTAGGACGGCCCTCCGAGGAAGGCCCGCAGTAGGATGCTCCCCTCCGGGGCCCGGCCGGCGAACTTGACGCTCGAGAAGGTACAGGCGGCGACCGTGCGCTTCTCGGAGCGCGGCACGACGAAGCCGAAGCCGTCGAGCGCATGCGGCACGTCGGCGCGCCGGTAGGCGAGGGTCACGGTGATCGAGGTGCCGTAGGGGATCGAAGCGAGCGACCCTTCCATCTCGGGGTCGATGGCCCCCAGGAGCGGTGCGGCGGAGCGCGCCGGCAGCGCCAGCACCACCGCGTCGGCGGCGATCCGCTCGCCCGGGGCCGTCGTGACGACGAAGCCGCCCGCGCGACGCTCCAGGCCGGAGACCGCCGTCCCGAGCCGCAGCGCCCCCGCGGGCAGAGCGGAGGCCAGCCGGTCGACGAGACTCTGCAGGCCACCGCGCAGCGTGGCGAAGAGCGAGTAACGCGCCCCGCTGACCCCGGCGTTCGCTCCGGCCATCCGGCGGCGGGCCCGGAGAAGAGCCAGGATCACGCTGCGATGGGACCGCTCCATGTCGAGGAAGCGCGGGAAGGTGGCCCGCAGGCTGAGATTCTCGGGGTCGGCGTTGTAGATCCCGGCGACCAGCGGCTGGGCCAGGCTCTCGAGCGCCTCGGCGCCGAAACGGCGCCGCACGAAGGTCGCGAGACTCTCATCGCTCACCTCGGGGCCGCGCGGCAGGACCAGGTCGCAGGCGACCCGGAGCTTCCCGGCGAGGCTCATGATGGGCGACGTCGCGAACGGCAGGAATCGCGACGGGGCCAGAAGCTGGTATCCCTCCGGGATCGGCACGATGCGGCCGTTCCTGAGGATGAACGAGCGGCGACAGGAGGGGTTGGTGCCGAGGATCTCCTCCTCCAGACCGAGGCGCCGGCACAGGTCGATCGCCCAGGGGCGGTCGGTGATGAAGCAGTCCGGTCCACCCTCGATGAGGAAGCCGTCGCGGCGCTCGGTCCGGATGACTCCTCCCGGCCTGTCGCCCGCCTCCAGCAGG
>DASTNM010000013.1:0-2502 GCA_035762745.1 Candidatus Polarisedimenticolia bacterium | reverse complement strand
ATGTCTTCCCCGAGTTCGCCCCGCCCCAGGTGACGATCCAGACCGAGGCGCCGGGCCTCTCCGCGGCGGAGGTCGAGGCGCTGGTCACGATCCCACTCGAGCAGGCGCTCAACGGAACTCCGGGGCTCGAGACGCTGCGCTCCTCCTCGGCGGCCGGGCTTTCGGCGATCTTCACCGTCTTCTCGGACGGCACCGATCTCTACCGCGCCCGGCAGGCGGTGAGCGAGCGGCTGGCCGCGGCCCAGACGCGTCTCCCCGCGGGGGTCGAGGCGCCCGGGATGACGCCGGTCGTCTCCGCCTCGAGCACCATCGTGATCGTCGGCCTGACCGCCCGCGCGGGGTTCGATGCGATGGAGCTGCGGACCATCTCCGACTGGACGCTGCGGCCGCGCATCCTGGCGGTCCCGGGGGTGTCGCGCGTGACGACCTTCGGCGGCGGGGTGCGCCAGTATCAGGTGCTGGTCTCGCCGCGCGCCCTGCGCGAGGCGGACATCGGCATCAATCAGGTCGTGTCGGGCGCATCGAACGCCAGCGCTCTCGCCGCCTCGGGCTTCCTGCGCGCCGGGGACCAGGTGGTGCCGATCAGGGCGCAGGGGCTCGTGGGATCGCCGGGCGATCTGGAGCGCTCGCTGGTCGCCTTCCGGAACGGCGTGCCGATCACGCTGGGCCAGGTGGCGCGGATCCGCTTCGGACCCGAGTTCAAAGTGGGGGACGCGACGATCGACGGCGAGCCGGGGGTCCTCCTCGAGATCGACAAGCTGCCGGGTGCCAACGCCGTCGAGGTCACCCGCGCCCTGGAGGGGGCGATGGCGGAGGTGGCCGCCGGCCTGCCGGAGGGGGTCGTGCTGCACCGCGACCTGTTCCGCCAGGCCGCCTTCGTCGAGCGGGCGGTCGGCAACCTCGAGCGGGCCCTCTGGATCGGCGGCCTCCTGGTCGCCGTCGTCCTCTTCCTTTTTCTGCTCGATCTCAAGACGGCGGCGATCAGCCTCACCGCCATCCCCCTGTCCCTCCTGGCGGCGATCCTCGTCCTGCGCGGCTGCGGCGCCACGCTGAACACCATGACGCTCGGAGGGCTGGCGATCGCCATCGGCGAGGTCGTGGACGACGCCATCATCGACGTCGAGAACATCCTGCGGCGATTGCGGCAGAACCGCGGGCGGGCCGAGCCGTCGCCGATCCTGCGCGTCATCCTCGACGCCTCTCTCGAGGTCCGCAGCGCCGTCGTCTACGCCACCTTCATCGTCGCCCTCGTCTTCCTTCCCGTCTTCTTCCTGAGCGGCATCCAGGGAAAGCTGTTCGCCCCTCTCGGCTACGCCTACGTGGCGGCGACGATGTCGTCACTCCTGGTGGCCCTGACCGTGACGCCGGCCCTCGCCTCGCTCTTTCTCTCCGGCGCCTCGGCGGGGTATGCGGAGGGGAGGATGGTCGGGGCACTGAAGCGCCTCTACGCGCGGATCCTTTTCCCGTTGCTGCGCCGCCCTCTCGTGGTCACCGGCGTTGCCGTGCTCCTGTTCGCCACGGCGCTGCTCCTCCTGCCTCTCTTCGGCGTCGAGCTCATGCCCGACTTCGAGGAAGGGAACGTCATCATCCACATGGCCGGGCTTCCGGGGACGGCCCTCGAGGCGTCGGCGCGCGCCGGGGCCGCAGTCGAGAAGGACCTGCACGGGATCCCTGAGGTGGTCTCGACCGCGGTCAAGGTGGGGCGGGCCGAGCTGGGCGAGGACACCTGGGGACCGGAGCAATCGGAGCTGGTCCTCGCCCTCGATCCGCGCCAGGAACGCTACGGTCCGACCCTGGCCCGGGTGCGGGAGCGGCTTGCCGCCTTCCCGGGGTTCTCGTTTTCCGTGCGGCAGTTTCTCAAGGAGCGGATGGAGGAGGTGATCTCCGGCGCCCGGGCCCAGATGGCCCTGCGCCTCCAGGGGCCCGACCTCGCAATCCTGCGCGCCGAGGCGGCAAGGGACGCCGCGGCCCTGGCGACCGTGCCGGGCGCCGACCAGGTCCAGGTGGAGAGGCAGGTCGAGGTGCCGCAGGTGGAGATCCGTTTCGACCGGGTGGCGGCGGCGCGCTACGGGTTGAGCATGGGCGACCTGAGGAGCGCGGCGACGGCGTCGCTGTGGGGCGTGCGGGCCGGCCAGGTTTACGAGGGACAGAAGGTGTTCGACATCTGGGTGCGGGGCGAGGATACCGCCCGGCAGGATCTCGACGCCATCGGACAGACCCCGGTCGACCTGCCGCAGGGCGGGAGGGTCCCGCTCGCGGCGCTGGCGCGGATCGACATCGGCCTGATCCCCAACGTGATCAGCCGCCAGGGGGGCACGCGGCAGATCCTGGTGACGGCGAACGCGGTGGGGCGGGATGTCGGCGGGTTCGTGTCGCAGGCCCGGCGGACGGTCGAGGCGCGCCGCCTGCCGGCCGGATACTTCCGCACCTGGGAGGGGGAGTACGAGGTGCAGCGGCGGGCCCGGCGCGAGCTGCTGCTGCTCGGTCTGGCGGCCGGCGTCG
>DASTNM010000012.1:0-13825 GCA_035762745.1 Candidatus Polarisedimenticolia bacterium | reverse complement strand
CTCCCGCCGGCTGCGTCGCCAGGGGCTCATCCCGGCGGTCGTCTATGGCGCCCAAAGGGAGCCGATCCCGGTTGTCGTGGACCCGCGGAAGATCCTGGAGATCATGCATTCGGAGTCCGGAGCCAACACCATCTTCCAGCTCAACCTGGCGGACAAGGATGCCAGGCGCCACGTCATGATCAAGGAATACCAGGTGGACCCGGTGCTCGGGAACCTGATCCACGCCGACTTCGTGCGCATCCAGATGGATGCGGTGATCGAGGTGGAGGTCCCGATCCATGTGTCCGGAGAGGCAGCCGGCGTGAAACTCGACGGCGGCATCCTGGAGCACGTGGTGCGTGAGGTCCGCGTCGCCTGCCTGCCAGGTGATATTCCCGAGCACATTTCCATCGATGTGTCGCCGCTCAAGATTGGCGACGCCTTGCGCGTGTCGGACATCGTGAAGAGTGACCGCTATAAGATTCTCACCGACCAGGAGCAGACCCTGGTGGTCGTCAGCCCCCCTGCCAAGGAAGAGGTGGCGGCACCCGCGGCCGCCGAGGCGGTGGCGGCGGCGCCGGCCGAGCCCGAGGTGATCAAGAAGGGCAAGGCGGCGACCGAGGAGGAGGAGGGGGAGGAGCCCGAAGACGACAAGGCGAAGAAGGCCGACGCGAAGAAGGAGCCCAAGAAGCCCGAGGCGAAGAAGTAGGGACACGCGAGGAACCGGCCGCGTGAAGCTCCTCGTCGGATTGGGGAACCCCGGGGAGGAGTACGAAGCCACCCGCCATAACGTCGGGTTCCTGGTCGCCGAGGAGTTTCGGCGCCGGCACGGCGGGGGACGCGAAGGTCGACGGGCCCAGGCGTTCGTCAGCCGCGTACGGATGGGAGCCGAGTCGATCTTCGTGGCGCGCCCGCTGACGTTCATGAACCGCAGCGGTGCGGCGGTGGCCGCGCTCCTCGCCCAGGTGGACGCGGAGCCGAGAGACCTTCTGGTGGTGTGCGACGACCTGTATCTTGATTTCGGGGTTCTGAGGCTGAAGGCACGCGGATCGCACGGAGGGCACAAGGGCCTCCGATCGATCATGGAGATGTTGGGAACGCAGGCGTTCCCCAGGCTCCGGATAGGGGTCGGGCCTGCACCGGCCGGCACGACGCATGCCGACTATGTGCTGTCACAGTTCAGGAGAGCGGAGGCCCGGGAGCTTCCGTCGGTTGTCGAGGCCGCCGTCAACTGCGTCGAGGTGACGGTTTTGGAAGGGCTCGAGGCAGCCATGAACCGCTTCAACCGGTCTGCGTCGCCCAAGGGCGACGAGGCGGAAGGACGCTAGAGCAAGGGGGACTTTCAGGATGCTACAATACGAAACGATTTTCATCACCGATCCCGGTCTCCAGGAGGAGGAGATCGACGCCCTGCTCAAGAGCTATGAGCAGGTGACCGGCGCCGCGAGCGGCAAGGTCCTCAAGGTCGAGAAGTGGGGAAAGAGACGACTGGCCTACCCGATCGGCCGGCACGAGGAAGGAATTTACGTTCTGATGGTCCTCGAGTGCCCTCCGGAGTCCGTGAAAGAGATCGACAGACGCTACAGGATGAACGACCGGATCCTCCGTCATCTGACGGTCCGTGTCGAGCATGAGGCTCAACTCGGGCCGTCACCGATGATCAGGCCGCGGCCGGCGGAGCGCGAAGAGATCCCCGGCGAGGCGGCTTTCACGCCGTAGGCCAGAACGGGAGACCAGCAGATGAGAAGGGGTGACACGGGCCGCGGGCGCGACCGGGGCGGCAAGAAACAGTTCAAGAAGAAGTTCCTGTTTCGAAAGAAGAAGTTCTGCAAATTCTGCGACGAGAAGATCGCCTTCATCGACTACAAAGACCTGCGCCTGCTCCAGGCCTTCACGCCGGAGCGTGCCAAGATCTTCCCGCGTCGCATTTCGGGGACCTGCTCGAAGCACCAGCGTAAGCTGATGCAGGCCATCAAGAGGGCGCGCACCCTGGCGCTCATCCCCTTCACCTCGGATTAACCGGGGAGCCGGGACATCGGAGTCACGCATGCGGATCGTGTTGCGGGAAGACATCGACAAGCTGGGCCGACGTGGCGAGGTGGTGAAGGTGGCCGACGGCTACGCGCGGAATTTCCTCCTGCCGAAGGGAAAGGCGTTGCCGGCGACCGAAGGCAACATGACGACCATCGAGCGCGAGAAGAGGCGCTACGTGGCGCGTCAGGCCAAGGAAAAGGACGCCGCGGAGGGCCTCGCCCGGCGGCTGGCGGGTGTTTCATGCACCATCGTCCGCAAGGTGGGCGAGAACGAGGTGCTGTACGGCTCGGTCACCGCGGCGGACGTGGCCGAGTACCTCGAGAAGGAAGGCATCACGGTCGACAAGCGCCGCATCCAGCTCGAGGAGCCGATCCGCAGCCTCGGCATCTACAACGTGCCGGTCAGGATCCACGCCGACGTGACCGCCGAGGTCAAGGTCTGGGTGGTGAAGGAGTAGCCTGGTGGCCGAGACGGTCCAGGAGCAGGCCGCGCCACAGCCGCCCACCGCGTCGGCACCGTGGGTGGCGTGTCTTCTGGCCTGGCTGCTCCCCGGTCTGGGACATCTCTTCCTCGGCAGAAAGCGTCGCGGGGCCGTCTTCTTCGTGGTGGTCCTTCTCACCCTGGCCCTGGGGATCGTCTCCGATGGCGCGGCTGCGCTCATCGACCCGGGGCAGCCCCTCACCATGCTGGCGACCTTCGACAATCTTGCCCTCGGGCCCCTGGAGCTCGTGAGCCGCTATGCAACGTACGGCCGCATGGTCTACCGCCTCTCTCCCGACGAGACCGACCGGGAGCGACAGGAGCTCACCGAGAAGTTGCGCAAGCATGTCCGGAGCGTGGCGTACGAGTATGGAAACACATTCCTGCTGACCGCGGGGCTGATGAACATCCTGCTGATCCTGGATGCCTTCGACATCGCGACGGGTCGCAAGGACTAGAGCCGGGACGACCATGCGCAGCCACTTCCTGAACCTCGTGATCTTCTCGTGTCTGGTGGCGGTCTTCTTCTCCTTCCTGACTCAGAGCGACAACCGCGAACGGGTACGCGTCATCCTGATCCTGGGCGGTTCGATGGTCGTCCTGTCGCTCATCGTCGCCTACGTGATGTATCCCTTCCCGCTGCGGTGATGGATCGGGGCAAGCTTCTTCACAGGCTCGCAATTTGGGGGCCCGTCGCGGGTTACCTGGCTCTCATCTTCTATTTGTCCAGCCAGTCACGCATCCCCTGGGCCAGGCTCGCCCCGGATTATCTCGAGCACGGAGTGGAGTACGCCGGGCTGGCGGTTGTCCTGGCGCGCGCGCTGAACGATGGGCTGGGCCGACCTGTCCCGCGGCGGACTCTCCTGCTCACGCTCCTGCTGTGCGTGGCTTACGCCGCCACGGACGAGATTCACCAGAGGTTCGTTCCCGACCGCTACTCCGACATCATGGATGTCCTGAGCGATGCGGTGGGTTCGTGCCTCGGACTGATCGTTCTGCATCTCGCCCAGTGGATGCGCGCGGGTGGCGACGCTGCGTGATCGGGAAGGGGACACCCGAAGCGGTTCTTTACTCACGCGCCGACTGCCCGCTCTGCTATGCTCTGACCCGAACCGCGCGGCGCGCCGCGCGGCGCAGCGGCCTGCCGCTCCGGATCCTGGACGTCGATCGAAGTGAGGAGTTGCGTCGCCTCCACGGGCACGAGGTTCCCGTCCTGGAGCTGCCCGGAGGGCGCATCGTCCGCGGTCGGGCCACGCCCGACGAAGTCGAGGCGGCGTTCCGCCAGGCCGCCCTCGCTCGGCGGACCGAGCCCGGTAGCGTTCGCGGCAGTCTGGTCCGTTTCCTGGGATGGCTGTCCGGACACCTCAAGGGGGATCGGTGACGCGGATCGCGGTCATCCCGGGTGATGGGATCGGCGTCGAGGTGACGCGTGAGGCGGTCGCCGCCCTGCGCGAGGCGTGCTCCGTCACCGGCGGTGCCGTCGAACTCTGCGAGTTCCCGTACGGGGCGGAGCACTTCCTGAAAACGGGGGAGACACTGCCGCACGGCGCCCTGGATCGCCTGCGGGAGTTCGATGCCATCCTGCTCGGCGCTCTGGGCGACCCCCGCGTACCGGACAACCGGCACGCCGCCGACATCCTTCTGGGCCTGCGCTTCGCACTCGACCTGTACGTCAACCAGAGGCCCGTGCGGCTTCTCGATGACCGCCTCTGCCCCCTCAAGGGTCGCACGACCCGAGAGGTCGACTTTGTCATCTTCCGCGAGAACACCGAAGGGCTGTACGTCGGCATGGGCGGCTTCTTCAAGAAGGGCACCCCCGACGAGGTGGCGGTGCAGGAGGATGTCAACACTCGCAAAGGAGTCGAGCGGATCTGCCGCCACGCCTTCGAGTACGCCGCATCAATGGGTCGGCGGCGCGTGCTGATGGCCGACAAGAGCAATGTGCTGACCTACGGCCACGATCTCTGGCAGCGAGTCTTCCGCGAGGTCGCTCGGGGCTATCCGGCGATCGAGGCCTCCCACATGTACGCCGATGCCCTGGCGATGCAGATGGTCCGCGAACCGGCCCAGTTCGCGGTCATCGTCACATGCAACCTGTTCGGGGACATCCTGAGCGATCTAGGCGCCGCGCTGCAGGGCGGGCTCGGGATGGCGGCCTCGGCCAACCTGCACCCGGGCCGGATCGGACTCTTCGAGCCGGTGCACGGCTCGGCCCCGAAGCACGCCGGCAAGGATGTCGCCAACCCGATGGGAGCGATCCTGACAGCGGCGATGCTGCTCGACCAGGTGAACCGCAGCCGTGAAGCGCATCTCCTGGAACAGGCGGTCGCCGGCTGCGTGAGGGAGGGGCGGACGACCCGTGATTTGGGTGGCCCTCTGGGCACACGCCAGGTTGGCGACGAGGTGCGTCGCCGCGTCCGGCAGGCCAGCGGGACGTTCTAAGTTCCTCCGGGCGCGTTGGCCGTCTTCGGCGCGGCGCGCGAGACCGCCAGCGCCACGACCCGCCCCTCCGCCCTTCCGTAGCCGAGCGCCACCTTGTCCGCGGCGATCAACGGCGACGTCGTGAACCACTCGCCCCTCAGGTCGAGCGCGTACTGTCCGACCGTCTGCAGAGCCGGAAGAGCGAGGCCGACCAGGGTCGCTTCGGTGAATGGCACCACGAACAGGTGTTCGGCGTCGACGGCCGCGTTCGCGTCGAGACGGTGCCCGAGGCGGATCCGGGTGGCCAGGTGACCGCTTCTGGCGCGCAGGATGTAGATGTCGTCGTCGTAACAGAGCAGATACAGGTAGGGTCCGAGTCCAATCGGCCGCGCGGTGGCGATCGCCCCCGTGCGCGCCTTCCAGCGTCGGCGGCCGTCCTTGAAGCGCAGGCAGCGCAGCATCCGATCCCCGCCGGCCACGTAGATCCGGCCGTGGTAGAAGAACGGCGGCGAGGTGATCGGATGACCGGTGTCCCGGCGCCAGCGAATGCGGAGATCTCCTGCGTCCAGGGCCAGGAGGACCCCCTGCTCGATCCCGATCAGGATCGTCCGCGGAGCCGGCTCGGGCGAGGTCACCGGACGGCCCGGAAGCGTCCGCCGCGCCACCACGCTGCCGTCGCGCGGCTCGATCGCCAGGAGAGTTCCACCGATCGTGGCGAGCAGGATCCGGCCCCCCAGGAGCCGCGGTGCCGCGGCCGGCTCGCCACCCAGGTCGGCGGACCAGGCCACGCTCCCGTCGCGCGCCCCGAGGGCGATAAGGTGACCCGATCGGGTGGCGATGAAGACGCGCTCCTCTGTCGCCAGTGGCCCCGCGGCTGGCGGCTCCGCGAGTCGGGTCTTCCATGCGAGTTTCCCGGTCGCCGGATCGAGGGCCGCCACATCCCCGTCCTGGCTTGCCGCGTACAGGGCAGGGCCAGAGGCCGCGAGGTCGCCGGCCAGCGGCGCGTGAAACTCGCTGAAGGTCCAGGCGGGGGCGAAGGTGATGGCGGGTGGGCGCTGGTCGCGCCCGAATTCGGTCTCCAGCTCCACGGGCTGGCTTCGGAAGACCGTCTTCTGCGGGCGCGCGTCGAGGGGTGAGTGCAGCAGCAGGAACAGGCCCGGGAGGGCGGCGAACACCCTCACCAAACGACGCTTGATTCGCCCCGATGAAACCAACGTGAGCATGACCGCATTATAGACCGCCCGCGAACTTCCGCCTGTCGCGGCGAGTGTGCTATTCTCCACAACCCTTTGCGGCGCCGCGCCTTGCGGGTCGCCGCCCGGGATGGAGCGGGCGATGATCGAGGCAGTGAAGGGGGTTCGCGACATCCTGCCCGAGGAGATCGGGCGCTGGCAATTCGTGGAGGCCGGGGCACGCGAGACCTTCGAGCTCTATGGTTTCCGCGAGATCCGCAAGCCGATCTTCGAGAGCACCGACCTGTTCGCGCGCGGCATCGGGGAGGCGACCGACATCGTCGCCAAGGAAATGTACACCTTTGTCGATCGCAAGGGGCGATCCTTGACCCTGAGACCCGAGAACACCGCGCCGGTGGTGCGGGCCTACATCGAGCATGGGATGCAGCGCGGATCGGAGATCGAGCGTCTCTATTACATCGGCCCGATGTTCCGCTACGAGCGCCCGCAGAAGGGACGGATGCGCCAGTTCCACCAGATCGGTGTGGAGGTCTTCGGCAGCGACAATCCAGCTCTCGACGCCGAGACACTCGAGATGGCGATGGCCTTTCTTGAGCGACTGGGGATTCGCGAGGCGAGGCTGGCGATCAACTCGGTCGGCTGCCTGGACTGCCGTCCCGCCTACCGCGCCGCGCTTCTCCGCTACCTTGAGCCACACCGGAGCGATCTCTGCGCCGACTGTCAGAGGCGCATCGAGACCAATCCCTTGCGCTGCTTCGACTGCAAGGTGGAGGCCGACCGCGCGCTGCTGGCCCGGGCTCCCGTCATTCTGGATCACCTGTGCGCCAACTGTCGCGAGCACTTCGGACGCGTTCGCTCCCACCTCGAGTCCTTCGGCATCGCCTACGAGATCGATCCGCGACTGGTGCGCGGCCTGGACTATTACCGACGCACCGCGTTCGAGGTGACTCTGCACGGTCTCGGGGCCCAGAACGCCCTCCTGGGTGGTGGGCGTTACGACGGGCTTGTCGAAGCGCTCGGCGGCCCTCCGATCCCGGGCTTCGGCTTCGCGGTCGGGGAGGACCGGCTGGTGATGTCGCTCCCGTCCGAGTCGTCGATCCCCACGGGCGCGCCGGATGTCTGCGTGCTGGCGCTGGGGCAGGCGGGGCTCCAGCGCGGCCTGCCGCTCGCCCTTCAGCTGCGCCGGCTGGGCCGGCGGGTGGTCCTCGACCCGACTCCGGACAGGAGCCTGAAGGCGCAGATGCGCCGCGCCAACGATCTGCGGGCCCGTTTCGTGCTGATCCTCGGAGCGCAGGAGATCGCCTCCGGGCTCCTGACCTTGAAGCGGATGTCCGACGGGATGCAGATGACGATCCACGAGACCGATCTCGAGCCCCGGCTGAAGGAGATGGCCCGTGGCTGAATCACGCGGAGCGATCCGCCGCACCGACACCTGCGGCGCGCTGCGGTCCGGCGACGCCGGGCGGGAGGTCGTGCTGCTCGGCTGGGTGGACAGCGTCCGAGATCACGGCGGGCTGTTGTTCGCGGATGTCAGGGATCGCTATGGAATCACTCAGGTCGTCTTCAACACCGAGACGGCCCCTGTCGCATTCGCCGCCGCGAAGGGGGTGCGGCCGGAGTATGTCGTGGCGGTCTTCGGCCGGGTGGTGCTGCGCGGCCCCGGAAACCTCAACAAGGCTCTGCCGACCGGAGAGGTCGAGGTGCAGGCAAGCCGGCTCGAGGTCCTGAACAGCTCCGAGCCCCTGCCGTTCGCCCTGACCGAGGAGGCCAGCGCGGCCGAGGAGGTGCGGCTACGCTACCGTTACCTCGATCTGAGGCGTCCGCGGCTGCAGCGCGTCCTCGAGACCCGCCACAAAGTCCTGCTCGCCGTGAGGCGCTACCTCGACGCGCATCAGTTCCTCGAGATCGAAACCCCCATCCTGGCGAAGAGCACGCCGGAAGGGTCGCGCGAATACCTGGTCCCGTCGCGCGTCAACCCCGGGCGCTTCTACTCCCTGCCGCAGTCGCCGCAGCTCTTCAAACAGCTCCTGATGGTGGCCGGCTACGACCGCTACTTCCAGGTCGCCAAATGCTTCCGCGACGAGGACAATCGCGCCGACCGGCAGCCGGAGTTCACCCAGATCGACCTGGAAATCTCTTTCCCGGACGAGGAGACGATTTACGGACTCATCGAAGGCCTGATGGGAGAGGTCTTCAGCGCGGCCGGCCTCGCCATCAAGGGACCGTATCCCCGGCTCACGTATCGGGAGGCAATGGACCGCTTCGGCAGCGACAAGCCGGACACCCGATTCGGGCTCGAGATCGGCGATCTGACGAAGAGCCTGGCCCAGAGCCCCTTCCGCGTGTTCTCCGAGGCGGTGCGGCAGGGCGGCGTGATCAAGGCGCTCAGGGTCCCCGGGGGGGGCGGCTGGTCGCGCCAGAGACTCGACAATCTGGTCGACACCGCCAAGGGGCTCGGATCCAAGGGACTGATCTGGATCAAGTCGGCGGGAGGGGCGCTCCAGTCGAGCGTCCTCAAGCCTTTGACGGAGGAGGGCTGCCGCGGCGTTCTGCGCGACCTCGGCGCCGGGCCCGACGACCTGGCGCTTCTGGTCGCCGACCGCTGGGCGAGCGCCTGCGGCATCCTCGGAAGTCTGCGTCTGCAGATCGCCCGCGCCGAGAAACTGATCGAGGAGGGACGTCATGACCTTCTCTGGGTGCACGAGTTCCCCCTCTTCGAGCACAGCGAGGACGAAGGACGGCTGGTTTCCTGCCATCACCCGTTCACCTCTCCGCGCCCGGAGGACGTGCCGCGGCTCGACTCGAATCCCGAGGAGGCGAGGGCCCTGGCCTATGACCTGGTGCTGAACGGTATGGAAATCGGTGGGGGGAGCATCCGTATTCACCGGGGGGAGCTGCAGTCGAAGATCTTCGACGTCCTCGGCATCAGCCCGGCGGAGGCCGAAGCAAAATTCGGCTTCCTCCTGTCGGCGTTGCGCATGGGGGCGCCGCCCCACGGGGGGATCGCTCTCGGCGTCGACCGGATCATCGCCATCCTGACCAAGTCACCCTCGATCCGCGACGTCATTGCCTTTCCGAAGACCACGAGTGGCATCGACCTGATGACCGGCGCCCCCAGCGCGGTCACGGAACGCCAGATCAAGGACCTGTCGATTCGCCTCGACCTCCCGAGCCCGACCGACTCGTCGCGAAAATAACCTGTTTATTTTTCAATCAGTTAGAATCACACCCGCCCTGCCGGCTTCATTGACAACCCCTGGTCCGGATGCTAAGTTACACGCCTGTAACGATCTGTGACGCTGGGGGCCGACCCGACGGGATGCGCAAGCTTCTGATCCCCGAAGAGATCTTGATCGACGTCTTCGGACACTACGACGAGCACCTGAGGGCGATCGAGCGAGATCTCGGAGTCCAGGTTGCCGCGCGAGGGACCGAGGTCACCGTTCAGGGAGAGCCCGAAAAGGAGGCTCTGGCCGCGAACCTGGTGGGACAGTTGATCGGCATCGTGCAGAGCGGCTATTCCCTGAAGAAGGGGGACGTCGAGATCGCCGCCCGCCTCCTGCGCGACAATCGCTCGGCGGTCCTGCAGGAATTTTTCGCCGCCGGCCGCCTGCGGGCCACCAACGGTCGTTACGTCACACCCAAGGGTCTGCATCAGAGACTTTACCTCGACGCCATCCGCGATCACGACCTGGTCTTCTCCATCGGTCCCGCAGGTACGGGAAAGACCTACCTGGCGGTCGCCGCCGCGGTCGCCCACCTGACCGAGAAAAAGGTCGACCGGATCATCCTGTGCAGGCCGGCCGTGGAGGCCGGCGAGAAACTCGGCTTCCTGCCTGGAGACATGGCCGAGAAGGTCGACCCCTACTTCCGACCGCTCTACGACGCCCTCTACCACCTGCTCGACCGGGAGCGTGCCAACGCCCAGATGGAGCGCGGCGCCATCGAGATTGCGCCATTGGCCTTCATGCGCGGCCGCACGCTGAGCAACTCCTTCGTCATCCTGGACGAGGCGCAGAACACGACCTCGGAGCAGATGAAGATGTTCCTGACTCGACTCGGGAGCAATTCCAAGGCGGTGATCACGGGGGACATCACGCAGGTCGATCTGCCGCCCGGCCGCACCTCGGGGCTCATCGAGGCGCAGACGGTGGTTGTGGATGTCCCCGGGATCCGCTTCGTCTACTTCGACGAGTCGGACGTGGTGCGGCACCCGTTGGTCCAGGGGATCATCAAGGCCTACGAGGCCTATCGCAACGGACGAACCGGCGCCGCTGCGCCGCCGGCCGCGCCCCGGCGACCCGCACCCGCCCGGCGCCCGCGAACGGCGCGCGGGCACGCCGGGCGGGAGTGAGAGGGCGCCGATGACGCCCGACCCCTCGCGGTCTTCCCGGAGCAGGCTCTCCATCCTGCGCGGACGGGCGGAGGCGCTGCGGACCCGGCTGAGCGACGCCTCCGAGGGCTTGCTGGCCTCCCGCGTCGTCTGGAGCATCCTCTTCCTCGTCGCCCTGGCGCCGCTCCTGCTCGGCCCGCGCATCGGGTCGGCCCTTCCACACCTGTCCACGGGCTCGATCGTCCAGGAGGACGTCGTCGCCCCGGCCAGTCTCGAGTTCGAGGACGACGCGACCACGCGTGAGATCGGTGAGGCGGCACGCCGCGCCATCCTTCCGGTCTACGACTACGACAGCCGTGTCCTCGACGACGCGCTCGCCGCGCTGCATCGCCTTTTCGTCGAGGGACGCGTCGCACGTGACGCCGTGCGAGGGCGCGCCGGGGGGCCGGCGACACGCCTCGAATTGGCCCGCGAGCTGACCGAGCGACGGGGGCTCGCCCTGTCCAGTGAAGCGGCCGCCCTCCTGGAACGAACCCAGTTCGATCCAGAGACGGAGCAGCGCCTGTCGGGCGTCCTGCGGGTCGTCCTGCGCCAGCGGGTGATCGCCAGCCGGGCCCTGCTGGAAGGCACCGGCCCGGTGACACTTCGTGACGTGCGCAGCGGGGCGGAGACCCGGGACGATCCGTTCGCGGTGGTCGTGCCATTGGACGAGGCGCGGCACGGCGCGCTCGCGATGCTCCGGGAGGCCGGGGCCCCACAGCCGGAGCAGAGCGCCCTGGGGCCGCTTCTGTCCGACCTGGTCACGCCCAACGTGGCGCCGAACAGCGCCCTGACCGAGACCAGGCGTCAGGAAGCAGCGGGACGAATCCGACCGCTCATCGTGCGCGTCGTGAAGGGGACGCTGATGCTGCGCCGCGGCGAGGTCGTGAGCGAAGCGGCCGCGCGCACGCTCTCGGCCTTCAACCGGGCCCGCGAGGCCGCGGCCTCGGGTCGTTCGCTGCTCGGCAATCTACTCTTCATGCTATTGCTCCTCTTCTTCATGGCGCGTTACGTCTTCTTCTACCAGAAGTCATACCGCAAGGAGCGCCACCTGTTCGCCCTGCTGGTCGTCGTCACCGTCGTCGGACTCTTCCTGGACCGGGGCTTCCTGTGGCTGTACGAGCACCTGGTCGTGACCTTCAAGGTGTCGCCGTACGCCGATCCCAGCTTCTATCGCACCATGGTCCCGATGGCCGCCGGGGCGATGCTGGTGACCCTTCTGGTGAACCCGCGTGTCGGCATGGCCTACGTTCTTTTCTACGTGCCGCTGTTCGGCATGATGATGGAATGGAACCTGGAGCTCCTGCTCTTCTGCCTGGTCAGCAACCTGGCCGGAATCTATGGGGTGACCACCTACCGGCAGCGCACCGCCCTCATCAAGGCGGGCCTGGCGCTCGGGGGGGCCAACGGCGTGTCGGTGATGGCGTTGCAGAGTGTCGTGGGGGCCTCGCTTCCGGCCACCCATCTGTTGTTCCAGATCCTGTGCGGCTTCGCCGGTGGGATCCTGGTGGCGGTGCTGGTCTCGTTCCTGCTGCCGCTTCTGGAGGCAATGTTCAACATCCTGACCGACGTGCGGCTCCTGGAGCTGTCGAACCTCAATAATCCACTCCTCAGGCGCCTGGCCGTGGAAGCGCCGGGATCCTACAACCACAGCGTGATCGTCGGCACGCTGGCGGAGGCGGCCGCCGAGTCGATCGGGGCCAACGCCCTGTTCTGCCGCGTGGGAGCCTATTATCACGACATCGGCAAGATGCTGAAGCCGGACTACTATATCGAGAACCAGCGTGACGGCGTGAACCGACACGACACGCTGAGCCCGCAGATGAGCGCCCTCGTCATCGCCAGCCATGTCAAGGAAGGGTACGAGCTCGGGCGGCGCTATGGCCTGCCGAAACAGGTCCTCGACATCATTCCCCAGCACCACGGCACCCGCAAGATCAACTACTTCTACCAGAAAGCCCGCCGCTCGGAGAACCCGGAGAGCGACGAGGTCCAGGAGTCGGATTTCCGATACCCGGGACCCAAACCGCAGACCAGAGAGGCGGCCATCTTCATGCTTTCCGATTCGATCGAGGCGGCCGCCCGCACGCTCGAGGACCCCTCGCCGGCGCGCTTCAAGGGCTTGATCCGCAGAATCATCTCCGATGTCGTGCTGGACGACCAGTTCGACGAGTGCGATCTGACGTTCTCGGACCTGGACAAGATCAGCGGCGCATTCTTGAAGACCCTGGGAAGCATCTACCACCACCGCATCGACTATCCGGGATTCGAGTTCGACAAGATCCCCGAGCGTCCCTTCCGCGGGAGCCGGTCCCACGAGGACCTCCCGTCCCACCTCAAGCGATGGAGATCCTAGAGGTCGTGACCAGGGTTCCTGCCGGACGACGGCTTGCGGCGACGTGCCGCGCGCTGCTCCACCGGCTGCTGCTCGAGACAGGCCGCCAAGGCGCCGGCGTGACCCTGCTCCTCGACTCGGAGGCCGCCCTCAGGCGACTGAATCGGCGGTTCCTGGGTCGCGACCGCCCCACGGATGTCTTGTCGTTTCCGGCCTGCGGCGACCTGGAGCCGGGGAGGGCGCACCTGGGTGAGATCGCCATCTCGGTGCCGCGGGCAGCCCGCCAGGCCCGGCGGGCGCGCTGGAGCCTGCCGGAGGAGATCGCCCTGCTGGTGACACACGGATACCTGCATCTTCTGGGTTATGACCATGAGACCGATGATGGATCGATGCGACGGCTGGAAGAGACTCTGTTGAAACGTGCCGCCGGGGTCATGATCGCAAAGCGCGGTTTGCCCTGGGGCGACCGGCCGTCTGGCAGGAAGCGGGCACGGGCGCGCACGAGCGCCCCGCGAAGGAGGCGTCATGGATGAGACACAGGAGCCGGCGAGCCTGGGCGCCGCCGGCTTCCCGGAGGGCTTCCGCTGTGGGTTCGTGGCGATCATCGGGAGGGCCAATGTCGGCAAGTCGACGCTTCTGAACCGCCTGGTGGGCAGCAAGCTGTCGATCGTCTCCGAGGTGCCGCAGACAACCCGCTTCCCGGTGCGCGGCATTCTGCATCGTGAGGGTTGCCAGGTGGTCTTCATCGACACACCAGGAATCCACAAGCCGCGTTACCGGATGAACGAGGAGATGGTCCGGCTGACGACCAGGGTCCTCAAGGAGGTCGACGTGGTCGCCCTCCTTGTGGACGCCTCCGAGGGCTTCGGCCCCGGTGACCGCTTCGTCTTCGACCTCGTCAAGGATACGGGGTCGAAGAATCTCCTGATCCTGAACAAGGTCGACCTGATGCCGCGTGAGCGGCTCCTGCCGCTGATCGAGGAGGCGGGTCGCGGCGGACTGTTCGAGGAA
>DASTNM010000011.1:0-5038 GCA_035762745.1 Candidatus Polarisedimenticolia bacterium | reverse complement strand
TGGCCCTCGCCGTGACCAGCTCCTGCTCCGCCAGCGCCAGGGAGGCCCGCAGATCGCTGTCTCTGATCCGCAGCAGCACCTCCCCCTGGCGGACCTTCGCACCCTGGCGCGGGCCGATGTAGACGACCCGGCCGCCGATCTCCGGACTGATCTTCGAGCGCCTCCGCGCCTTGACCGTGCCGGCCTTGCTGTTGGTCACCGTCTCTTCGACCACTCCACGGGCGACACGGTAGACCGTCACCGGAACCGGACCGGGGCGCACGAAGCGGAAGTAGACCAGCACGCCGACCGCGACCAGCGCCGCGAGAACCCCCAGCCTGATGAGCCAGCGCCTCATGTCCTCTCCAGGGCCGCTTCACGCCCATCGATGACGATATCACGCCGCACGGCCGGCCCGGTTGACGCGGCGCGCCCGGTCCCCTAGGATGGAGCCACCGTCGCTCCCCGGCGCCCGCCGCGGGAGGGCATCAGGGTGAGAGATGCGGCCCGCTGCCCAGGATCGGCAAGCCGAAGTCCGGATCCGGACCGCCACCCACGCCGATGCCACGGCTCTCGCCGATCTTTCGACCCAGCTCGGCTACCCGTCGACCGCGACCGAGATCGAAAGGCGCCTCGAGCGGCTCCTCCCGGACGCGGGACAGTCGCTCTACGTGGCGGAGACGGCCGAGGGGGCCGTCGTCGGCTGGGTGCATGTCGCCTCCCACTGCTTCCTGGGCGATGAGGGCTTCGCCGACGTCGCCGGGCTGGTCGTCGACGAGCGCCACCGCGGCCGGGGAATCGGACGTCTCCTCCTCGCCGAGGCGGAGCGTTGGGCCGTGCGGCACGGTCACGCGCGGATGAACGTCCGCTCCCGCGTGCAGCGCGAGCGGGCGCACCGCTTCTACCTGGATCTCGATTACCTCCACGTCAAGGACCAGCGCGTCTTCCGCAAGGCGATCGGGCCCGGCGGCGGGGACCTTCGATGAACCGCCGGCAGTTCCTCAAGACCGGCGCGACGGTCGGAGCGGCGGCCGCCTGGTTCGGCGGGGCCGACCTCTATCTCAGGGACGAGCGCTGGACCCCGAACCGGTCGTTCTGGGTGACGCGCGGCCGCGCCCCGGTCAACCCGCCGCTGCGCGGCGACCACGAGGCCGACCTGGCGATCATCGGCGGCGGGGTCACCGGCTTGTCGACCGCGGTCCATGCCCTCCAGCACTCCCCCGGCCTGCGCGTCATGCTCCTGGAGGCCGAGTACGTCGGGTTCGGCGCCACCGGCCGCAGCGGCGGCATCCTCGAGAACGGCACGGAGATGGGGACGCCGGAGGGGACGGAGGACAACGCCGCCTACGCCGTCGGCCTCATCGACCGCCTCGGGATCGACTGCGATCTCGAGCGGGAGAGCCACCAGATCGATCCCTACCGTTACGCCGTGGGGCTGAAGAAGGCCGCCGAGGGGCTGGGAGCGGCGATCCACGAGGGGACGCGTGTCCGTGCCCTCGATGCGGGACCCAAGGTGACCCTGCGCGGCCCCGGATTCTCCCTGCGCGCGGCGCGCCTGGCCGTGGCCTGCAACGGCTACACACCGAAGCTGGGCCTCGGAGACGGGCGACTCTTCCCGGTCCACACCGGGGCGGCCGTGACGCCGCCGCTTCCCGCCGATCTGCTGGCCGCCTTCCCGGACGACATCCTCGTCATGACCTCGA
Organism: Candidatus Polarisedimenticolia bacterium; assembly: GCA_035762745.1. Lineage (GTDB taxonomy): Bacteria > Acidobacteriota > Polarisedimenticolia > Gp22-AA2 > Gp22-AA2 > DASTNM01. Next base: position 3,356 of record DASTNM010000011.1, on the reverse strand, counting down.
GGGAGATGTACATGTGGGGCCGCAAGGCGCCGGGCGGGCGGCTGCTGGTCGGCTCGGGCGCGAAGTACTTTTACGGCAACGGCCTGTACCACGACGGCGAGCGTTTCCTCTTCGACGCCCTGCACCGCTTCATGACGAAGACCTACCCGGCGCTTCGCCCCTACCCGTTCGAGCACGCCTGGACCGGGCCCATGGGCTGCACGACCGACCAGGAACCGATCATCGGGCAGGTGGGCGGGCGGCCGGACTTCCTGTTCTGCGGCGGCTACAGCGGGCTCGGGATGGCGATGGGGACGAAGGCCGGATCGTTCCTGGCGCGCGCTCTGCTCGAGGGCACGCCGCCTCCGGCCTGGCTGCTGCGCCGTCCGGCGGCGCTTCCCGGCGAGCCGTTCCGCTATGTCGGGGTCAACATGATGATCAATCTGATGAACCTCAACCTCTACAGCATGCCGAAGCATGCGTGAGACGCGGATGCGACTCAGGGTCCTCGGGGTCCTCTCGCTCGCCCTGTTCTGGGTGCCGATCTGGGCCCCGCTGATCCACCTCGCCACCCTCGTCCTGGTCCTGCACGCCGCCTGGCAAGGGGCGGCCGACCGCCTGAGCGTCGCGATCGGCGCGGGCGGCATGGCGGCGGGCTTCGCCCTGTTCCTGGCTCTGCAGTATCTCTGGATCGTCTGAGCAGCCCCGCTCAGCCTCGCGTCGCCGCGCCGGCGGCCACCGCGACCTCCTTCATCCCCGTCCTCGTCTCGGACCCGGGCCGGTCGAGGTCCTGGGCGTCGGAAACGGCGAGTGTCGTCAGGTTCACGATGTCGGGCACCTCGCTCGACTGATGCAGGATGTGGACCGGCCGGCGCATGCCGACCAGGATCGGTCCGACCACCTCCGCTCCTCCCAGCCGGTGCAGCAGCTTGTAGGTGATGTTCCCCGAGGTCAGGTCGGGGAAGATCAGGACGTTCGCGTCCCCCTTGATGGCGCTGAACGGGAAGTGCCGCAGCGCCATCTCCGGAGCGACGGCCGTGTCGGCCTGCATCTCGCCGTCCACGATCAGCTCCGGGGCGCGCCGGCGCACGAGATCCGTCGCCTCCTGCACCAGCTCGACGAGGCGGTGTCTCACGCTCCCGAAATTCGAGAACGACAGCATGGCGACGCGTGGCACGACGTTGAAGCGGCGCGCCACCTCGGCCGTCAGGACGGCGGCCTCCGCCAGACCCTCGGCGTCGGGTTCGACGTTCACCGTCGCGTCGGCCAGGAAGAACGAACGGTTGCGGAAGGTCAGCATGAAGACACCGACCACCCGCCGCACTCCCTCGCGGCGTTGCACGATCTGCAGCACCGGCCGGATCGTGTCGGGGTAGTGCTGCGTGACCCCGGAGATCAGGCCGTCGGCGTCCCCCAGCCGCACCATCAGCGAGCCGTGGACGTTGGGATCGAGCGCCATCCGCCGGGCGTCCTCGAGCGTCACACCCTTGTGCTGCCGCAGGGCATAGAGCTCGTCGACGTAGCGCGGCAACCGACTCGAGCGCGCCGGATCGACCAGGGTGACGCCCTGGAGCGGCACGTCCTCCTCGCGTGCCACCGAGCGGATCGTCTCGGGATCGCCCAGCAGGATCGGCCGGGCGATCTTCTCCTCCACGATCTCCGCCGCGGCCCGCAGGATCTTCGGGTGCGTTCCCTCGGGGAAGACGATGGAGCGCGGATCCCGGCGCGCCTTGTGCCGCACCATGCGCATCGCCTCGCGCGCCAGGCCGAGGCGACTCTCCAGCGCCTCACGGTACTCGGCGATGTCGACGGGTCGACGGGCCACGCCGGAGTCCATCGCCGCCTTCGCCACCGCGCTCGCCTCCCACAGGAGGACCCGCGCGTCGAACGGCTTGGGGATGATGTACTCGGGTCCGAAGTGGAAATGGCTGTTGCCATAGGCCCGGGCCACGCTCTCCGGCACCGACTGCTTGGCCAGATCGGCCAGGGCGTGGACGGCCGCCAGCTTCATCTCGATGTTGATGGCGCGTGCCTGGACGTCGAGCGCGCCGCGGAAGATGAACGGGAAGCCGAGGACGTTGTTGACCTGATTCGGGAAGTCGGAGCGCCCGGTGGCCATGATCAGGTCGGAGCGGACGCTCCGGGCCTCGTCATAGGGGATCTCGGGGTCGGGGTTGGCCATCGCCAGGATGATCGGCCGCGGCGCCATCGAGGCCACCATCGCCTTGCTGACCAGGTTCGCGCCCGACACGCCGAGGAAGACATCGGCCCCGCGCAGAGCCTCCTCGAGGGTGCGGCAGCGCTCGTGGGTGGCGAAGGCCTCCTTGTAGGAGTTCATGTTGCGATCGCGACCCTTGTAGATGACGCCGGTCGTGTCGCACAGGATGATCTGCTCGCGCCGGATTCCGAGCGCCACGAGCATCCTGGCGCAGGCGATGCCGGCGGCGCCGGCCCCCGAGAAGACGAAGCGCACCGCCGTCGGCTCCTTGCGCTGCAGCTCGAGGGCGTTCAGGAGGGCGGCGCTGGAGATGATCGCCGTCCCGTGCTGGTCGTCGTGGAAGACCGGGATGCTCATCGAGGCGATGAGCTTCTCCTCGATTTCGAAGCACTCCGGGGCGGCGATGTCCTCCAGGTTGATGCCGCCGAATGTCGGCTCGAGGAGCTTGACGGTGCGGATCACCTCCTCGGAGCTGGTGCTGTCGATCTCGAGATCGAAGACATCGATGTCGGCGAACCTCTTGAAGAGGACCCCCTTGCCTTCCATGACCGGCTTGCCGGCCAGGGCGCCGATCCTTCCCAGGCCGAGGACCGCCGTGCCGTTGCTGACGACGGCGACCAGGTTTCCCTTCGTCGTGTACCGGAAGGCCAATCCGGGATCGCGGGCGATCTCGAGGCACGGCTCGGCGACTCCCGGCGTGTAGGCCAGCGACAGGTCACGCTGCGTCGAGCAGGGCTTCGTCGGCACGACCTCGATCTTGCCCGGCCGTCCGCTCTGGTGGTATTGCAATGCGTCCGCTTTGAGTTCCATGACCGCACCTTCTTTCTGATGACACGGCCCGGGCCGCGCCGGGGCGGGTCCGAGGGGGACTGGCCCCGGCCCGGCGCGCCGCGGGTTTGTGTCAGCGCTCGAAGACAATCAGCGGCTTGATGATCCCGTCCTCCTTCGTCTCCATGAGGTGGAGCGCCTTGTCCACCTGCTCGAACGGGAAGGTGTGCGTGGTCAGCGGCGTCGGATCGACCCTGGCGCTCTCCAGCAGCCCGAGCAGCCTCTTCATGCGCTCGCGGCCGCCCGGGCAGAGTCCCGTTCGGATCGTCTTGTCGCTCAGCCCCACGCCCCAGTCGGTCCTGGGGATGTTGACGTATTCCCCCTTGCCGAA
>DASTNM010000010.1:0-2908 GCA_035762745.1 Candidatus Polarisedimenticolia bacterium | reverse complement strand
GCCAGGACGTGGCTGGCGCGCAGCGCTTCGGAGTAGGCTTCCGGGCTCGACAGGGAGATGCGCGGCTGGCCGAGGACCCTGTGCCCGAAGGTCTCACGCCCTGAACGTATACCGGCTATCATCATGTCCACCACGAGGTCGTCGAGCAGAGCCACCAGCGAGTGGATCGGTCGGACGAAGCGGTGCTCCCCCGTGCCCCAGCGCATCATCTTCGGAAAGGTCAGCGCCGCGACGATCGGCGGCACCGCCTGGGCCAGAACCTCGGACGCGTCGAGCCCCGCGACCTTCCGGCGCACCCCGACGCACTCTCCCTTTGGAGTCGCCAGCCGTCGCAGGGCGGCCACGTCGACTCCCTGCGCACGCGCGAACCCCTCGGCCGCCCTGGTGGGCCGGCCGGATGGGTCGAAGGCGGCCTTCACCGGCGGACCGGTCACCTCGACCTCGGTGTCGGGCTGTCGCGCCAGGAGGTCGTGGACCCGCACCGCCAGCCGCCGGGGCGTCCCGAATGATTCGAAGTTGGTCTTCAGAGTGAAGCCGGCATCCGGAGCGAGGTGACGGGCGGTGATCGCCTCGTGCAGGGCCCGGCCCAGGTCGGCCAGAGCCGGATCCACCATCCGCGCCGGGATCTCCTCTGTGCCGATCTCCAGCAGGAAAACGCGCCCGCCGCGCGAGCCGGTGCGCGTCATCCGGCGTCCCCCGCGGTGTTCGCGGCGCGCCGGAGGAGCGGGAAACCGAGCGCCTCGCGCTGCTTCAGATGCTCGCGCGCGCAGCCGACCGCGAGCCGCCGGATTCTCTGGATGAAGCCGGTCCGCTCGGTCACGCTGACGGCGCCGCGCGCCTCCAGGACGTTGAAGGTGTGAGAGCAGCGCAGGGCGTAGTCGTAGGCAGGCGCCACCAGCCCTCCCTTGAGGAGCCTCTGGCCCTCTCCCTCGTACTCCTGGAACAGGCGGCCGAGCAGGGTGACGTCCGCCATCTCGAAGTTGTGCTTCGAGAACTCGATCTCTTCCTGAAGCCGCACGTCGCCGTAGGAGACGCCCGGGGCCCATTCCAGGTCGTAGACGTTCGCGACGTCGTTCAGGAACATGCAGATCCGCTCGACGCCGTACGTGATTTCGGCCGAAATCGGGGCGAGCTCGATCCCGCCCGCCTGCTGGAAATAGGTGAACTGGGTGATCTCCATCCCGTCCATCGATACCTGCCAACCGACCCCGGCCGCGCCGAGCGTGGGGGCCTCCCAGTTGTCCTCCTCGAACTTGATGTCGTGCTGCCGCGCATCGATGCCGAAGGCTCCCAGGGACTCGAGGTAGAGATCCTGCACGCGATCAGGCGCCGGTTTGAGGATCACCTGGAACTGGTAGTGCCGGTAGAGACGGAACGGGTTGCGGCCGTAACGCCCATCGACCGGACGGCGTGAGGGGGCGCAGTAGGCGACCCGCCAAGGCTCCGGGCCGAGGACCCGGAAGAAGGTGTCCGGGTGCATGGTGCCGGCTCCGACCTCGACGTCGTAGGGCTGCTGGATCACCGCCCCCGCGCGGGCCCAGAATTCGGAGAGCGCCAGGATCAGTTGCTGAAAGTTGAGCGGCACGACCGCCTCCTCCACCTCGCCCGGTCACGCGCCGGAGCGCAGTGCGCGCAGGACCTCGTAGCTCTTGAACCGTCGATCGGTCTGATCGACGAAGATCGCCTCGGCCAGAGCGGCCAGTGGCGCCAGGTGGCCGGGCGCGCGCGGCGCGCCGATCAGGGCACCCGGCGGGCCAGCCAGGATTTCGGCGGCGGCTGAGAGTGTCGTCGCCGGCAGGGTGATGTCTCCAGGACGCGGCGCCCCGGCGCAGCGGCCGCAGGCCATTCCCGAGCCGTCGCGATTGTAGCGTGCCCCCTGTGCCGAGAGCCGTTTGCCGCACGCCGGGCAGCTCTCGAGAGACGGCAGCACCCCATGAAGCCGCAGAGTCCAGATCTCGAAGTAACGCTGCGCCCAGTGAAGGTCCAGGCCGTTCCGGACGGCCAGCAGAACGGCGTGCAGGAGCCGGAAGAACGCGTCGTCCTCCTGTTGCTCGCGCGCGAAGGCGTCCGCAACCTCGGCGCAGCAGGCGAGGACGGCTCCGCGCACCGGATCTTCTTGGAGGCGGTAGAACGACTCCAGGAGCTCCGCCGACTCGATGCGCGTCAGGTCCGCCCCCTCGCGCTCGAAATAGCTCAGGCGCACCCGACTGAGCGGCTCGAGGTTACTGCCGAATCGTCGGTGGCTCCGCCTCGCTCCCTTGGCCACGCCGCGCAGCTTCCCGACCTTGCGGGTCAGAAAGGTCACCACTCGATCCGACTCGCCCAGAGGCTGGGAGCGCAGTACGAAAGCCTCGCTCTCCCTCAGCGGCACGGCCCGACCCGCCCGCGCACCGGACGATCACCCCGCCAGACCGGAGAAAGGCGGACCACCCGGGAGCCCGAGCGAGGCTGTCGCAGACTGCGGCCGCGTGACGAGACGCGCCGTGGCCTCGCGGCACAGGAACCCCTTGACCGACTCGGTGAGGACCGTGCTGTCCTTCATCGCCTCCACCCCGGAAGAGGCGACATTCTATCGTAAGAGGAAGGAATCTCCTACGCGATCGGCAGGCCGATCAGGCGCAGCAGGGACGTATCATCGCGCCAGCCCTCCTTGACCTTCACCCAGAGAGCGAGGTGTACTCGGCCGCCCAGGAACTTTTCCAGACCGTGGCGGGCGGCGGTGCCGATGTTCTTCATCATCCGCCCGCCTTCGCCGATCAGGATCCCCTTCTGCGAGTCGCGGTCCACGAAGATCGTGGCGTTGATCCGCGTCAGCCCGTCGTCTCCCTTGTCCACCGTATCCACCATGACCGCCGTGGCGTGCGGCACCTCCTGCCGGGTCTTGATGAAGACCTGCTCCCGTATGATC
>DASTNM010000009.1:0-3935 GCA_035762745.1 Candidatus Polarisedimenticolia bacterium | reverse complement strand
GCGCAGGTAGAAGTCGACCGTGCGTTGCCATTTTGGAACTTCGGGGGCGCCCACTTCCAGGATCGACCAGCCACGTTCCCTGGCAAACCGCAGGCCGGCATCGACCAGCAGGGCGCCGACCCCCGCGCTCCGGTATTCCGGATCGACATAGAGCTCCGAAATCTCCCCGAAGTGTCCGAACGCATAGATCGCCGAGCACTCGTTCAGCGTCATGACACCCACCGGGGTGCCCTCCTGTCGGTGGGCCAGAAACGCCCAGGAGCCGCTCCCGTCCCGGATCAGCTTCTCCACGGCCGGCGCCAGGGTGGCCCGGCTGTACCCCCATTCTGCAGGGTCGTAGAGTTCACAGAGGAGCCTCAGCACCAGCGAGGTCACGACGTCATGATCCTCGGTCGTTGCCAGTCGGACCTTCACCGCCTGGATCGAACCCATCGCCGCCCTCCAGGCTCCGCGTCAGGCGCGCGCGGCCGGGAGCGTACGGCCCCCGGGCTCGCGCCACATCGTGTCCACCCTCGGGCCGCCGCCCGGGAGAGTGAACGCGTCGATCTTGGCGAACCCGAGTCGTTCATACCGGGAGAGATTCCCGGGGTTCGTCGACTCGAGATAGGAGGGCATATTCTCCGCGTCGATCAGGGCGAGGTTCTCCCGGAGCAACCCCATGCCAAGCCCTTTGCCCCGATGATTGTCGTGGGTCCCGAGCAGGCTCAGGTAGTAGTGAGTCCTGTCACGCGGGTGTGAGGCCTCGAACAAGTCGGCGCCCTTCAAGAACACACCGGCGTGCCCACCAAGCAGATTCTCGGCCATGAACACAAGCCGTCGCGCCTCCTCCCCCGTGCTTTCGACGACTCCCGGCGGGAACCATGCCGCGACCGCCTTGCAACGCTCTGTGACCCGGAGCCACCGGTTTCGGAGCGAGCTCTTCAACCACAATCCAAAGAAGGCCCGCCGCTGCTCCGTCGCGTGCCCGCGGTCGGGAAATGCCCACCCGCCCCACACCGGATCGTCGGCAAACGCCAGAGTCAGGGTCTCGGTGACTGCTTCCAGGTCCTGGTCCGTGGCCCGGCGGCTGGAGACCGACCGTTCCATTGAAGCCCCTCGTCTCGAATCGTCCTGCAACTGCATGGATCACTCAGATCCGCTCAACGGTTGATCACCATCGGGTCCGCCGAATGACGGTAGCGAGCCATCCACCGCGACCCATCGTGGCCGACGATCGGCAAAGATAATCCGTCGCTGTGCAACCGACGACAGGTGTTGCAGCAGCAATGGTATGTCTCCTCAACGGGACCGGTGAATTCATATTCGACTGCTCCGCACAGGCAACTCCCCGTGTATCGCCGCACCCGCATGCTCCGCCTGTCCATGCCTGCACCGAGCTGGTCCCTCGTGACTGCTTTTGGAGGTCTCTGGCGCTGGTGTTGGGATAACTCTACTCCTCGGCGCCAACTGCGAACAAGGGGCTCCCTCCTGCCCTGAGCGTGGCGGGCGGAATTTGCCTTGACATCAATGGAATGAAACGTTATTTGATGGTGCCCGAACTCTCGCGGACCGCGTCATCAATGAATGAGCCGGAACGACGTTACGTGAGAAAGTGACGCGTGAGCCTGCGACGGGAGATGCGGCCGCTCGCCATTCTCGCCACCATGTTCGTCCTGCTGTCCGGGGGGCCGTACGGACTCGAGGAGGTGGTGCCGCGTGCGGGTCCGGGCCTGGCCCTTCTCGTCCTCACTCTGATGGGTGTCGTTTGGGCCGTTCCCTACGCGCTCGTCGTGGCGGAGCTGGTATCGGTCCTGCCCGCCGAGGGGGGAATCTACCAGTGGTTCAGGGCCAGCCTGGGTCCGTTCTGGGCCTTTCAGCTCTCGGTCCTCGACTGGATCACCTGGGTGCTCGAGGCCGCACTCTACCCGCCCCTGGTGGCCGCATATTTCGCGGGGTTGTTCGTCCAGCATCCCGGTCGCTGGCTCAGCTGGGGTATCGGCCTGGCGATGATCTGGGGATGCACGTGGCTCAACATTCGAGGCGTGAAGGCCGTGGGATGGTCGTCCGTCGCGATCTCGCTGGTGGTCCTGGCGCCGCTGGCGGGCATCATAGTCCTTGGATTCTCCCGCATCCACCTCGCGACTCTCAGCCCCTGGATCCCTGAAGGGCAATCCTTTCCCACCGCGCTCAACTACGCTCTCATCTGGTCGCTCTGGAGTTACTCCGGCTATGGCGCTCTGGCCAGCGCCAGCGAGGAGATGGTGCGCCCGGAACGGACCTATCCTCGGGCTCTTGCGATCTTCCTGCCGCTCTGTCTCGCGACCTACGTTCTGCCCCTGCTCGTCGCCCTGGGGGTCTCTCCCGCCTGGCGCCAGTGGGACACGGGCCAGTTCAACGAGGTCGCGCTGCGTCTGGGAGGCGCGGGGCTCCTCGCCTGCAGCGTGGTCGCCGTGCAGGTCTCGAGCCTCGGACAGTTCAACAGTGAGCTCCTCGTCATCTCCAGGGTCCCGTACGCCATGGCCCGCGACCGCCTGTTGCCACCATTCCTCGCGAAGCTTCACCCGCGCTACGGCACTCCGGCCCGTATCCTCGTGCTCGCGGCGATTCTTTTCAGTCTCCTGACCCTCTTCTTCGACTTCGTTCAACTCCTCGTCGCCGGCACCTGGCTGGCGCTTCCGACTTACCTCATGACCTTCGCCTGTCCGATCGTCCTTCGCTGGAGAAATCCGGAGGCGCGTGGCCCGTTCCGGATCCCCGGAGGCTGGCCGGTGCTCCTCGGCATCACCCTCGTTCCCGCGATGATCGCTCTCTACGTGCTGGTGACGGTGGAAACAAGACATCTCCTGCTCGGTCTCTCTTTCATCGCGGCGATCCCGGTGATCTACGTCCTGTCGCGCCGGCAGAATCGGGGCCAGGGATTATGACACCCCTCGGTCGTGGTGACGTATCGGTCACGCTACAGACAGTTCACGTAACTCTGGAGTCTCTTCCTGTCCCGGGGATCCATTCGGACGAATTCCATGGCGACATTGTAGCGGCGGGTGCCCGGTGCCCCTGACCGTTCGGAGCATCTCAGAATCCGCGTCTCCGCTTCGATCATCGCCGGCTCCTTCAGATCGCCCCCGACGAGGGTGAGGGTCATGCGCAGCTGGGTCTGAGGTTGGAGGCGCACGTTGCAGGCGCAGCCCACTCCTCCGACGGCGATGTCCAGGGTCTCGACCCGAAGGTCGGCCGGGATCGCGTGCCCCTCCTTCGACAGAATCTTCGCGTCGAGCCGGGCGAGTGGACGGTAGTTCCGCCTCCTGTCGATCTCCTTGCTCACAGCAGCGTCCTGGGTCACGAGTGCTCCTCTCTGCGTCGTCGATTAGCAACGAGACAGCGAAAGTGCCGCCGTCTCGTTGACAACCCGGCTGTCTCCGAGAGACCCGTGGCTTTCCGTCCCACCCTCGCGGGTGGTTTGGCCTGAGCAACTGGTGGGCCTGCAAAGAGCAACCTCTGTGCCACACCGCCACGCCTGACCACCGAGAGAACATACGCTCGCTAATTCCTTTAGACGTAGGCCACTACACCTCATCCGCCGCGGATTGCATACATTATGGTTCTCTCTGCCTGAGTGCAGTTCTCGCACAGAATCTGGCGGCCCGTTGGACACCCCGCCGCCCGCATCCTTCCAATGATCCTGAGAATCAAGGAGTTGGCCGGGAGGGTGAGACCTGGTCACACAAGCATGGACGGATCGGGATATTGGTCAGGCTTTCGGCCGCCCCGGACCTCGCCCAGGCCCCCCGGGGCTGGCGCGCATGCCGGCTTCTGGGCGAGAATCGGACCCGCATGTCGACTCGTGTCTGCCCATGGTGGCTCGGATACTTCCTGCTCCTGCCGATCCGGAGGATCCGGCAGAGTCCGAGGAAGCTCCTCGGCCCCCTCGTCCGGGAGGGCATGACGGTGCTGGAGCC
>DASTNM010000008.1:0-19085 GCA_035762745.1 Candidatus Polarisedimenticolia bacterium | reverse complement strand
TCGTCGCACTTGGGCGTCCCGGTGCAATTGAATCCGTTGCAGACGTCGTTCAGCGTGCAGAGACTGCCATCGTCGCAGGACTGACCGGAGCGAAAGAGCTGAAGCTGGCAATCCCCCCGGACACAATACTCGACCGTGCAGGGATTACCGTCACTGCAGGGGTAGCGGGAGGGCTGCTGGTTGAGCTGGCAGGAGCCGTTGACGCAGACATAATAATTGCACTGAGGTGCAGCCGGGCAGGAGGGGCCGGAGGAATCATTGAACTGGCAGATCTGCAGATCGGGCCGGCAAAAATAACTACCGCACTGGGGCTGGCCGCAGTCGCGGGGGCCTCCGCTCAGGCAGTTGCCGCCGCTGCAGTAGTCGTTGACGCTGCAGAAGTTCCCATCCTCGCAGCTCCCCGTGGTGTTGCCGTGCGTGCAGGCGCCCGTCGCCGGGTCACAGGCGTCGAGCGTGCAAGAATTGCCGTCGTCACAGGCGACCGGAGCGTTGACGCACTGGCCGGTGATCGGATCGCAGCGGTCCTCGGTGCAGAGAGCGCCGTCGTCGCAGTTCTTCACGTTCCCCTGACAGACGACGGCCCCCGAGACGAGAGCGCACCGCTCCCCGCTGGTGCAGGCGTCGTGGTCATCGCATTCCGTCCCGGGCGCCAGCGGCGTGCCACCGCACAGGCCCGCGTCGCTGCAGGCATCCGAGCCCGTGCAGGGGTTCCCATCATCGCAGGCCGATCCGGCCGCCTGCGCGACACCGACGCAGGTGCCGGCGCCGTCGCAGGCGTCATTGGAGCTGCAGGCGTTCCCGTCATCACACGTGGACCCGGTGGGCAGGAAGGCGCGGCGACACCCGCCATACGGCTCAGGGCGGGGATCGCAGCTGTCGGCGGTGCACGGGTTGTGATCGTCGCAGGAGCGCGGATCGTGCCGGCAGGTTCCGTTGGTCGTGTCGCATGAATCGATCGTGCAGGCGTTGAAGTCGTCGCAGGAAGGGCAGGTCAGCGCCTCGGTCGCCAGGGTCTCAGCCTCACCTGGGTGGGCCGGCACAAGGAGCAGACAAGCGCCCATGAGACAGATCTTCAGCGCATCGAGGAGGCCACGGCGCAGGCTCTCGGTCATGATGAGCCCTCCACGGAGGTTTGAAGCAGAATCCCGGTGCGTGAACTGCTTGAATCTCAATTTACCGCGATCGGCAGGATCCGACAACCAGAATCCCGCGCCATGCCAGCGGCCAGGGGGTGGATCGTGCGCTCTCGATCGTCCGGCGACTGCGACGTTTCAGGACGCGAGGTCGTCGGCGAGGAGACGGAGGAAGAGGCCGACGTCGGTGACGACGCCGATCGCCTGGGCGGAGCCGCGGTCGGAGAGCTTGGTGACGACGGCGGGGTTGATGTCGACGCAGATCGTCTTGACCCAGGCGGGGATCATGTTGCCGACGCCGATCGAGTGCAGCATCGATCCGAGCATCAGGACGACGTCGGCCCCGGCGAGCAGGCGGGCGTACTCGTCCTGGGCGCGCAGCAGGTCCATCAAGGTGTCGGGCATCGGGCCGTCGTCGCGGATGCTGCCGGCGAGCGCGAACGGCACCTTGTTCCGCACGCTTTCGTACATCACGCCGGAGGTCAGCACCCCCTGCTCGACGGCGGCGGCGATCGAGCCGCAGCGGCGGATGGTGTTGATGGCGCGCATGTGGTTCTTGTGTCCTTCGACGACCGGGATGCCGGTGTCGAGGCTGACGCCGAGCGAGGTGCCGTAGAGCGCCCGCTCGATGTCGTGCACCGCCAGGGCGTTGCCGGCCAGGATGGCGTCGAGGTAGCCGGCGCGCAGGATGCGGCCGAGGTGGTCCCCGCCGCCGGTATGGATGACGACCGGCCCCGGGACCGCGACGATCCGCCCCTTCGCCTTCTTGATGGCGCGCATCATGCGGGCGATCTCGGCCACCGTGATCTCGACCCGCTTCTCCGACGAGACGTCGCTCGCCATGAAGACGAAGTCCTGGCGCTCTCTCTCCTTGAAGAGCGGGAAGACCATGACGCCCGCGTGCCCGCAGACCACCCGGTCGCCGCGCCGCACGTCCCGCAGCCGGGTGCAGACGGCGCGCTTCCCCTTCACGACGATGCAGCCGTCCATGCGTTGACTCTCGACCTCGATCTCGCGCCCGGCGACGCGTACGGTGCAACGGTAGTTCGTCGTCGAGTAGAAATCGTCCGGGACGGTCCCGTCGGCCTCGGACGGCTTGAGGTCGACGCTCGCCTCGTCCTGCACGTGGCAGCCGAGTGCGATCAGGTTCTCGAGGATGAGGTCGAGCCTCCTGCGGTCGGGGGCGGTGACGGAGAACTCGACGGTGGAGAAGTCGTGCACCTTGCGGCCGATGTCGAAGCTGTGCAGGTCGTACGAGCCGCCGTTCTCGACCACGACGTTGAGGTACTTCGACATCAGCCCGGAGTCGATCAGGTGCCCGGAGGCCTTGAGGCGGCGCGCCGCGACCCCCTGTCCCCTCGCCGTGCGTCCGCTGCCGCCACGCATCGTCTTCGTCTCCGCCCGCCCCCACGGGAAGCGCGGATTCTAGCATCTTCAGGTACGATGACCGCGATGCGGCGCGAGTGGATCGTCGCCTGCCTTTCGGCTTTTTTCCTTCCGGCGTTCGCCGCCCTGGGGTGCGATGCAAGGCCCGGCGGCGCGCCGGAGGGAATGGCCGGTCTCCTGGTCTCGAACCGTTCCGGGACGTTCCGGATCTACGAGGCCGGCCTCGAGAAGGGCGCGGCGGGCGCGCCCGGATGGGCAGAAACCTGGGCGCGTCCGATCGGGGGGGCGGGTGCGGCTGCCCGTGGGTACGGCGACACGATGCCGGCGCGCCTGCCGGACGGCCGCGTCGTCTTCGTCTCCGATCGCGACGGCAACCCGGAGATCTACGTCACCTCCCCCGACGACGGCACGGTCAGGCGCCTGACGCACGATCCGGACGACCCGGCCCTGGCGGCTTCCGACTCCGCGCCGGCGGCGCTGGGACGCGACCGGATCGTCTTCGCGCGCACCGGACCGGGCGCGCCGCCGGGCGCGCCGCGCGACCTCTACGTCATGGCCGTCGATGGCTCGGGGCTGCGCCGCCTGACGCGCCATCCGGCCGACGACGCCGCCCCTTCCGGCTCGCCCGACGGCCGCGCGGTCGCCTTCGTGTCGACGCGCTCGGGGGCGGCGCGCATCCACCTTTTGCCGGACGTCGACCTCCCCGATCCGGAGGCGGCCCGGACCAGCCTGTCGGGGAGCGCGGTCCCCGGGTCGATCTGGGCGGATCCGGGCGTGACCTTCAGCGACAACGCCCCGGCCTTCCTTCCCGACGGGTCGATCGTCTTCAGCCGCCGGCCGACCGGCGAGGTGGCGCATCTCTTCCAGATGGACCGGGCGGGGGGGCGTGACGGCCTGCGGCAGATCACCGACTGGGTCACGCTGCCGTTCGGGGGGGACGAGCCGGTGATCCTGCCCGACGGCGCCATCCTGCTCGTCAGCGGGCCGATCCCGCCGCCGGAAGGGAAAGAGGGGCCCGTGCGCTTCGCCGCCTATCGGATCGAGGCGGGAGGATTCAACCTGTCGCGTGTGACGCGCGCGGGAGCGGCGTACGACGACTTCGCCCGGCGCCTCGCGGGGGATTGAGGCGCCGGTCGGAGGGGCGACTCCGCCCGGGCCGGACCGCGCGCGGCCCGGGACCTGTTCCGCCTGGAGTCACCTGGCGTGGATTCTTTCGGAGAGGGTCGCTACTCGGCGCCCTGCGCCCCGCCCGCGGCGGCTCGCACGTTGCCGGCTCTCAGCCCCTTGGGCCCTTTCTCGACCTCGAAATCGACCACCTGACCCTGCTCGAGCTCGTCGAAGTTCAGCCCGACCAACCCTGAACGATGGAAGAAGACCTCCTTGCCATCGTTGCCCCGGATGAAGCCGAACCCGCGATCCCGAACGACCTTCGCGACAGTACCCCGCGCCATACGTAATCCCCACAGCAGGAACTTCCCGGCGGGCGGTCCACGCAACCCGCGGCCCTAACCCTGTTTCGAGGGCCAGCCCTTCCCGGCCACAGACCGCCCAAAGCCTCTGGAAAGGGGTAAGCGACTGTCGAGACTCTAGGCGCGCCCCCCGCGGATGTCAAGACCGCCCACCGCGCCCAGTCTCAGGCGAGACGGCGCAGCATCTCCTCGGGGGTGGCGACCGGCGCCTGGCAGGCCCGGTCCTCGCAGACGTAGGCGGCGACGCGGCCGTCGAGCGGCGATTTTCCCGCCAGCAGTGCGATCTTCTGCGTCGCCGACGGGTCGGAGGGATCGGCGAGCGCCCGCACCAGGTTCGGATCGTAGCGTTCCCGCAGCGCCCGCACGAACGGCCGCAGCGCGGGATCCTCGGGCCGGCCGGCGAGCACAACCTGGCGGCTGCGGCCGAGGTGCTGGTCGAGGGCGCAGAGAAGCATGCCGAAGGCGGAGGGGTAGCGCTCCATGTTGTCCCGGTAGAGGCGGAGGATCCCTTCGGCCTTGCGACCGGCATCCTCGTCACCGGTCAGAGCGGCGAGACGCGGCAGGGCGAGGGCCGCGACCGAGGAGCCGGCCGGAACGGCGCCGTCGCTGTTCTCACGCGTCCGGGCGATGAGCGTCTCGTGGTCGCGGGCGGTGAAGAAGAACCCATTCTCGCTCTCGCTCCAGAAGAGATCGATCATCAGGCGTCCGAGGCCGTGCGCCTCGTCGATGTATCGCGTGTCGAAGGTCGCGTCGTACAGGTCGAGCAGCGCGGCGAGGAGGTTGGCGTAGTCGGTCAGGTACGCCGGGTGGCGCGCTTCGCCATCCTTGTAGGAATGCAGGAGCCGGCCGTCGCGGCGCATCCGATCGAGCACCAGCCGCGCGGCGCGCTCGGCCGCCTCGCGATAGCGCGGCTCGTCGAGCAGGCCTGAGGCGAAGGCCAGCGCCGAGATCATCAGGCCGTTCCAGTCGGCGAGGAGCTTGTCGTCACGCCCGGGATGCACCCGCGTCTGGCGCGCCTGCAGGAGGCGGGCGCGCGCCGACGTCATCCGCCGGCGCAGGTCCGCCTCCTCCAGGGGCCTCTCGAGGTGCAGGATGCTGGTGCCGTGCTCGAAGTTGCCGGGCGGCGTGACGCCGTAGACGGCGCAGAACAGCCCGGCCTCCTGCGGCCCGAGGACCGCCTCGATGGCGCCCGGCGTCCAGACGTAGAACCTCCCCTCCTCCCCCTCGCTGTCGGCATCGAGGGCCGAGTAGAAGCCCCCCTCGGGAGAGGTCATCTCGCGCAGCGCCCAGTCGAGCGTCTGGCGCGCCACCTCGCTGAAGAAGGCGGCGGTCGCCCGGCCTCCGGACGGGAGGGCGCTCGAGGAGGGGAGGCCCGCCACCGCCTGCGCCGCCTCGAGGTAGGTGCGGGCGAGGAGGGCGTTGTCATACAGCATCTTCTCGAAGTGCGGCACGAGCCATTTGGCGTCGACCGAGTAGCGGTGGAAGCCGCCGCCCAGGTGGTCGTAGATCCCGCCGCAGGCCATTTTGTCGAGACTGACGACCGCCATGCGCAGCGCCTCCGGGTTGCCGGTGCGACGGTGGTAGCGCAGGAGGAACGCGATGTCGAGGCTGTGCGGGAACTTCGGCGCTCCGCCGAAGCCCCCCTCCACCGTGTCGAAGCGGCCGGCAATCTCCCCGAAGGCGCGATTGAGAAGCGACGGCGTGAGGAGCTGGGCCGAAGGCGTCAGCGCCGACAGGGCGCGGATCCGCCCGGTCACCTCCTCCGACACCTGGGCGACCTCCCGCTTCTTCTCGCGGTACGCCTGCGCGATGTGGGTCAGCACGTCGGCGAAGCCGGGCCGCCCATGGCGCGATTCGGGCGGGAAGTAGGTGCCGGCGAAGAACGGCTTCAGGTCGGGGGTCAGGAACAGCGAGTTCGGCCAGCCTCCCTGCCCCGTCAGCATCTGGGTGGCCGCCATGTAGATCTCGTCGAGGTCGGGACGCTCTTCGCGGTCGACCTTGATGTTCACGAACGACTCGTTCATCAGGGCGGCGATCCGCTCGTTCTCGAACGACTCGCGCTCCATGACGTGGCACCAGTGGCAGGCCGAATAGCCGACCGACAGGAAGATCGGCCGGTCCTCGGCGCGGGCGCGGGCCAGCGCCTCCTCGCCCCAGGGGTACCAGTCGACCGGGTTGTGGGCGTGCTGCTTCAGGTAAGGGCTGGTCTCACGGGCCAGCCGGTTGGCGGCTCTTCCCTGGCTCATCAGGGGGCTAGGCTATCCGACAGGGGCCGCCGGCGCAATAAAGAAGATAGAGGCTGGCGCCTAGCTCTTGACCGCGACCGGGCCGTCGAAGACGGTGAAGCGCAGCGTCGTGTTGCCGATCCGGATCAGGTCGTTGTGCTGCAGGTTGCGGCGGGTCAGGCGGACGCCGTTCACGAAGGTGCCGTTGCGGCTGGCGAGATCGGTCACGGCGTACTGCTCGCCGCTGATGACGACGATCGAGGCGTGCTTGCGCGACACCTTCTCGTCGTTGAGGACGATGTCGCATTCCTTGCGGCCTATCGTGTAGGTGCCGACGCCGGTCACGTCGAACGACGTCCCCTTGTCCTCCCCTTCGACGACGGTCACGTGCATCGACTTCCCGCCCAGGGCGCCGGGCTTCCGGAGCGACTTCTGCGCCTGGCTCTCGAGGACGGTCTGCTCGATCACGTCGGCGGCGAGGCAGATCATCTTGCCGGGAGAGCCGCTGTTGCCGGGAGTCTTGACCCCTCCGGGCGCGGGTGGCTGGACGGGAGGACGGGGATCGGGCAGCGGCTTCTCCTTACGGATCAACCGCGCCACGGGCGGGTTCGGTGGCTCCTGTTCGCGGGTCGTGCGGCCGTGAGTCGGCGTCATGATCATTCCCTCCGTCGGCGGGTGTCAGCGGGAGACCGTCCTTTGCGCCTTCTGTTCCGAGGCGGCCCATTCCAGCTTCAGTTCCTTGTGCGTCTTCGATTTCACTCGCTGCTCGGCCTTCAGGACGACCACCTGGTCGCGCAGCACCACGGCGGCGATCTTGGACTTCCCTTCACTTTCCCCATGGTCCCCCAGGACGCGCACCTCGAGGCCGTGCTTGCCGGCCGGCAACGACAACAGGTGCGACACCGTCCCCGTCTTCTTGCCGCGCGGGGCGTCGAACGGCTTCGAGAGCACCGTCCGGCCGTCCAGCAGGACGATCAGGCGACCCGACGAAAGCTGGTGGCGGAGATCGACCCGGACCCCGCCGGCCAGGCGGTCGGCCAGCCCGGACGCCGTCGTCCTCGTGTGACGGGAGGCGGCGAGAATCTGCGCCATCTGCTTGGGGCTCGCGTAGCTCATGGCGCAGATCGACTTCGCCGGTCCGCCGGCGGCCGCCGGTGCGAGTGGCGGCGCAGCCGATTTGGGCGCGGCGGAGGCGTGCAGGTCGTGCGGGGGCGCGGCGCCGGTGCGGACGGCCGGCGCTCGCATGGCGGACTTCCGGCCGCCCCGCGACCCTGACGGGAGCGACCCGCCGGCCGGGAACGCGGCGCCGATCGCCCCGAGCGATCGTGGCGCGCCGCCGCGCACCGGGGTCCCGATCTCGGGAGCCGGAGCGGACTCGACGCCGGCGAGCCGGCCGAGGGGGCCGCGCATCAGGGCGTGGATCGCCCAGTTGACGCCGACCAGGGTCAAGGCCAGGAACGCCACCAGGAAACCGAGCCGCCACTGGCTGCTCAGGGTCCACCATGGGCTGGCTCCGGACCGGCGGGCCGCGGCCGAGGGGCGAGGGGTGACCGACGCCGACAGCACGCCGCCCGCGGCCTCCGACGCCAGGCCCTGCGACGGGCCCCTCTCCGGCGCCTCCACCTCCTGCCCCGAGAGGGGGAGCAGAGCGGCGATCATCTCCTGGCCGGTCTGGTAGCGGCCCGCGGGATCCTTGGCCAGGGCCTTCTCGAGGATCGGATCGAAGTCGGACGAGACATCCGAATAGACCTCGCTCGGCGGCTCGGCCGGCTGGGTCGAGATCTTGTACAGCACCTCCGAGACGCTCTCGCCGTCGAAGGGGGAGCGGCCCGTGAGCAGCTGGTAGAGGATCACCCCGAGGGCGAAGAGGTCGGAGCGGCCGTCGACCGTGCCTCCCTTGAGCTGCTCGGGCGACATGAAGCCCGGGGAGCCGACGAACTGGTCCGAGCGCGTCAGGTCCGAGCCGGGCAGCCGCGCCACGCCGAAGTCGGTGATCTTCACCTCGCCCTGCTCGCTCAAGAGGATGTTGGCCGGCTTGATGTCCCGGTGCACGATGCCGCGGCTGTGGGCGTAATCGAGGGCCGAGGCGATCTGCATCACGATCCGGACCGCCTCACGGGGCGGCAGCGGCGCCTTGGAGCGGATCACCTTCTTGAGATCCTGCCCCTCCACGTGCTCCATGACGATGTAGGGCTGCAGGGTGGCGGGGTCCTGGCCGATGTCGTGCACCGCCACGATATGCGGGTGGATGAGGGCCCCCGCGGCCTGCGCCTCGCGCAGGAAGCGCTCGCGGTACTGGCGCGCCTCCTCTTCCGCGAGGTCCGGCCGGATGCTGATCACCTTGATGGCGACGCGCCGGCCGATCACCGGGTCCTGAGCGCCGTAGACCGTCCCCATCCCGCCCTGCCCGAGCGGCTCGAGGATGGTGTAGCGGCCGATGCGGGACTCCGCGACGATGGGCGGCGGCTCCCCGGAGGCGGCGTTTCCCGTGGCCAGGAAGCCGGGCGCGGCCGGATTGCCTGTGGAGGCCGTTTCCTTGTTGCGCTTCTTTTTTCCGAACACGCCGGCCCTCCGCTCGCGGAAAACCGGACTGAATATAGGGATCGGACATGCGAGCGATCAAGGCTGAAACACTCAACCGGAGCGGCTTTTCGAAGATTTCGCGCCGGCCGGCCGCATTCCGCGTCAAGCGGCTGGCGTAGCCATCGCGGGCCCGTGTCGCGGTTCTCCACCAGGCACCCCGACGGCTGGCGTTTTGCATAGTGGCGTTGTAGGATGGCCGTTTATGGGGAAGCCTCCCATGGCGGTCAGAAAGCTTTCTTCCGACGACCCGGGCGTGAAGCCGGAGGTCTTTCTCAACCTCTACGAGAAGATGCTCCGGGCCTATTACGTCGAGGAGCAGTGCCGCATCTTCGTGCGCGCCGGCAAATGCTCGTTCTACGCCTCGGCGCGCGGGCACGAGAAGGTCCAGATCGCCATGGCGATGCTGCTGTCCCCCGGCAAGGACTGGTTCTTCCCCTACTACCGCGAGAAGGCGCTCATGGTGGGGCTCGGCATGCCCCTCGATCAGATCTTCCAGGGGATGCTGTCGCGCGAGGGTGATCCCAATTCGCTGGGACGGAACATGTCGGAGCACTTCTCCTCGCGTGGGCTGCGGGTCATCTCGCCGACCGCCTGCACCGGCACCGAGTTCCTGATCGCCGTGGGCATGGCCAAGGCCGTCAAGGCCGACGGCCGCGACGAGATCGTCTACGTCTCGGGCGGCGAGGGCTCGACCTCCGAGGGGGAGTTCTTCGAGGCGCTCAACAAGGCGCAGCGCGACCTGCTGCCGGTCCTCTTCGTGATCCAGAACAACGGCTTCGCCATCAGCGTGCCGCAGGAGCAGCAGACGCATTCGCAGCTCGTCGAGGTGGCGCAGGGCTTCGGCATGAAGTCGCTGCGCGTCGACGGCACGCGCTTCACCGAGATGTACAACCGGCTCACGCCGCTCATCGCGGAGATGCGGCGCGGCGCGGGGCCGCTCTTCGTCGAGGCGATGGTGGTGCGGCTCGACTCGCACTCCTCCTCCGACGACCAGGCCAAATACCGCGACGCGCAGAGCCTCGAGGAGGCCCGCCGCAGGGACCCGCTGCTCCATACCGAGATGCGCATCCGCGAGATGCGGCTTCTGACCGACCAGGAGATCGGGGCCTGGCGCGAGCGCGCCCGGGTCGAGGTCGAGACGGCCGCCCGGGCCATCGACGAGCTGCCTTACCCCGATCCCGCCACCGCCTGCCTCGACGTCTTCAGCCCGGGCCCTGCCGTGACCGAGGAGCGTCCCCTCCGGAACCTCTCCGACAAGCCGATCACGATGGTCGAAGCGATCAACCACGGCCTGCGGGAGGAGATGGAGCGCAACTCGAAGATCGTCATGTGGGGAGAGGACATCCAGGATCCGAAGGGGGGCGTCTTCGGGGTGACGCGCGGGTTGACCGAGGCGTTTCCGGGACGGGTCGAGAACTCGCCCCTGGCCGAGGCGACGATCGTCGGCCTGGCGCAGGGGATGGCGATCGGCGGCTACCGGCCGGTAGTCGAGATCCAGTTCGGGGACTACTCCTTCCCGGCCTTCATGCAGATGCGCAACGAGATCCCGACCCTGCGCTGGCGCAGCGCCGGAGCCTGGACCTGCCCGATGGTGGTGCGGGTGGCGGTCGGCGGCTACATCCGGGGCGGCCCGTTCCACTCGCAGAACCCCGAGACGCTCTACGCCCACACCCCCGGCTGGTACATCGCCTACCCGAGCAACGCGGCGGACGCCAAGGGCTTGATCAAAACCGCCTGCCGGATGGACGACCCGGTGCTCTTCTTCGAGCACAAGGGGCTCTACCGGCAGGTCTACACCAAGAGTCCCGAGCCGGGCCCCGACTACCTGATCCCGTTCGGCCGGGCGCGCGTCGTCCGATCCGGCGACGCCCTGACGGTCGTCGCCTGGGGCCGCACGGTGAACATGGCCCTGCAGGCGCTCGGGCAACTGGCGGGCGAAGGGGGCGAGCCGTCGGTCGAGGTGATCGATCTCAGGACGATCGTGCCGATGGACCTCGAGACGATCCTCGCCTCCGCGCGCCGCACCGGTCGGGTGCTGGTTGCGCACGAGGCGCCGCTGTTCGCCGGCATGGGGGCCGAGGTGGCCGCCCGCGTGGCCGACGCCGCCTTCGAGTTCCTCGACGCGCCGGTGCGGCGGGTCGCGGCGCGCGACTGCTTCGTGCCGTTCGCCCCGAATCTCGAGGCGGCGGTCCTGCCGAGCGTCGAGCAGATCGCCGCGGCGATCAGGGAGATCCTGGCGTACTGAGTCGGCCGGCCGCGACCGGCCCGGCGCCGGCCGCGGTCATCGCAGGGAGTCCGCGATGTCCCGGATAGACCGCGCCCCGGCCATTCCAATCCCGTCCCCTTCGCTCGTCGTGATGGTCGGTCCCGCCGGTTCCGGCAAGACCTCGTTCTGCCGGCGCAATTTCCTGCCGACGCAGGTGGTCAGCAGCGACGCCTGCCGCGCGCTGCTGTGCGACGACCCGGCCGACCAGGAGGCGACGGCCGCCGCCTTCGACCTGGCGCACCGGATCACCGCGGAGCGGCTGCGCCGCGGGCGGTTGACCGTCTTCGACGCCACCAACGTCACCAGCGACTCCCGCGAGGCCCTTCTGCGCCTGGCCGAGAGGCACCATCTGCCGGCCGTGGCCTGCGTGCTGTCTCTGCCGGCCGACGTCTGCGCCAGGCACGATCGCGACCGTCCGGACCGGCGCGTCGGCCGCACCGCCATCGCCCGGCAGGCTCGGCAGCTGGCGCAGGATCTGCCCCGGCTCGGACACGAGGGGTTCGCGGCGGTCCACAGGATCGCCACGCCTCGTGCCGCAGCGGAGACGCGTGTCGACCTGGTGCCGCTGCCGTGCGATCGCTCCGGCGAGCACGGGCCCTTCGATATCATCGGCGACGTGCACGGCTGCGCCGCGGAGCTGATCGCCCTGCTGCGCCGGCTCGGCTACGAGAGGCCTTCGTCGCGGCGGGCCTTCCGTCATCCCGGCGGCCGGCGCGCCGTCTTCGTGGGCGATCTCGTCGACCGCGGTCCGCGCATCGTCGAGGCGGCCCGCCTCACCATGCGGATGGTGGCCGAGGAGACGGCGCTGTGCGTTCCGGGGAACCACGAGGCGGCGCTCCTGAGCTGCCTCGACGGCGGCGACGTCACCCGCAGCCCCGGCCTGCTGCTGTCGCTGCGGCAGATCGACGCGCTCGGAGCGGCGCGCCGACGCCGCTTCCTCGCGGAGCTGCGCTCCTTCGTCGCGGCTCTGCCGTCGCACCTCGTCCTCGACGGCGGGCGTCTGGCGGTCGCCCACGCCGGCCTCAAGCCGGAGCATATCGGCCGCGACTCGGCCGCGGTGCGCCGCTTCGCCCTGAGCGGCGAGACGACCGGGGAGGTCGACCGCTACGGTCTTCCTGTCCGAGTCAAGTGGGCCGTCGGCCACCACGGCCGCGCGCTCGTCGTCTACGGGCACACACCGGTGTCCGAGCCGGAGTGGATCCGCAACACCGTCAATATCGATACCGGCTGCGTCTACGGGGGGAAGCTGACCGCTCTGCGCTACCCCGAGCTGAAGACGATCAGCGTCCCCGCTCCGCGCCCCTACTACCGTCCCCGCCGCTCCCTCCCGCCCCGTGTCGGCCTGCGCGCCGAGACGCGCGTCGAGCCGGGCCTCTGAGCGCCGGGAAGCGTCGCCCGCGCCACCCGCCGGATGGGCTAAACTTCGTGATCGGAACGCCTACTCAACAGGAGGAAGAGCCATGCGAGGAGCGGTTCGTCAGGCTGTGATGCTTCTGGGTATGGCCGCGGGCGCCGCGCTGCTCGCGGCCGTGATCGCACCGGCCGGCGTGACCTCGGGTCCTTATCGTTCCGCCCTGTCGGACCTGGCGGCCGGGCAGCCGGCCCGCGCGGCGTCCCGGTGCGCCGACAGGACCTGCAGCGCGGACGGCACGCGCTGCGTGCACGTCAACGGATCGCACACGAACTGCGGTATCGGAGACTTTTGCCGGACGCTCGCCTGCCAGTAGCTCAGGGCAGGTGGGCGACCGCGTCGCGCAGCGCCTCGATCGGGACCGGCCCGACCCAGGTCGCCGCCACGCGGCCGGTGGGGCCGTAGAGAACCGAGTAGGGGATCGGCCCCGGAAGGTTGAAGGCGCTGACGAGCGGGTCCTGGTCGCCGCGATAGATCAGGTTCCTGTAGAGGACGCCGGCCCGCGCCAGCGCCTCCCTGACCTTGTCCTCGGTCTCACGCCCCTCGCCGGTGACCCAGGCGTCGACCGAGACGCCGACGAAGTCGGGTCCTTTGCCGGCGCACTCGCGGGCGAGCGCGGCGAGCTCCGGCATCTCCTCGACGCACGGGACGCACCAGGTGGCCCAGAAGTTGACGAAGACGGCGCGGCCGCGGCGCGCGGCCAGGTCGGCGTGGATGGCGTCGAGGTCGGCGAAGGAGACTTCCGCCCGCGGCCCGGCCGCGACGGCGGCCCCCGCCGGCGCGTCGGGCACCGACGCCTGCCCCGCGCCTCCCGAGCAGGCGGAGAGCGCGAGACTCAGCGCCACGGCCGTCAGGGGCCGAAGGAGATCAATCGGGATGCGTGTCATCGGTGGCCGACAACAGTCTTGATCGCCGCCCTGCCGATGTCCACCCGGGCCGGCGATTTCCGTTAGAATAACCTCCCGATGATCAAGCGCCACCCCTGGGGAGGGCTCGCCGACCCCGCGCTGCCTCTCCCGTCCGACGTCGCCATCCTCGGCCTGCCGTACGACGGGGGGGCCTGCTGGCGCGGCGGCGCCGCCGAGGCGCCCCGGCGGCTGCGCGACATCTCCAATACCTCTCCGGCGATCTCGGAGGAGGGTTACGTCGTCGATCAGACACTGCTGCGCGTCCGCGATCTGGGGGACGTCGCCCCAAATCCGGGCGCGGATCCGGAGACGGTCCGCAAGGAGTACTTCGCCCGGGTGGAGCGCGCCGTCAGCGACGTCTTCCGGATGGCGGCGCTGGCGGGGCGCAACACCTTTCTCCTGTCGCTGGGTGGGGACCACTCGGTCAGCATCCCGCTCCTGCGCGGCTTTTCCTCGGGCTTTCCGGAGGGGTACGGGCTCGTCTCGCTCGACGCCCATCCCGATCTGTTCGACAGCTACGACGGCTCGCCGCTGGCCAACGCCTGCCCGCTGCGGCGGGCCCTCGACGGCAGCCGCCTGAAGCCGGAGCATCTGTTGATCCTGGGCACCCGATCCTACAACCAGGTCGAGCTCGACTTCATGAAGGAGAAGGGGATCCGCTTCGTCCCGGCGCGCGAGATCGAGCGCACCGGCGTGGCGGCGGCGATCACGCTCGCGAAGGAGAGGCTGGCCGGAGTCGGCAACGTCTACCTGACGATCGACATCGACGTCGCCGATCCCGCCTGCGCCCCCGGGACCGGGGCCCCGGTGGCCGGCGGGCTGTCCAGCCGCCAGCTCCTGGACCTGGCGCGCGGCCTCCTCGAGTCGCTGCCGGTGCGCGCCATGGACCTGGTCGAGGTCTCCCCGCCCCTCGACCCGACCGACGCCACCCTCTTCCTCGCCCTGCAGATCCTCTTCGAGACCTTCGCCGTCCTGGCGGAGAAGCGCAAGCCGCGTCAGCGCGCTTCGAGCTCGAGGATATAGTCCTTGATCTGCTGCGCGTCGGGGGCGTCCGGCTTGAGCGCCAGATAGCGGCGGAAGGCGGCCAGCGCCTCCTTTTTCTCCCCCGCCTTGTAGTGCAGGATGCCGGCCGACCGGAACGGGTCGGCGTAGGTCGCGTCGAGGCGCATCGCCTCCTCGTAGCTCGCCCGCGCCTGCGCCAGGAGGCGCTTCGCCTCCTCAGGGTCCCGGCTCTCCACCGCACGCTTCTCGGCGAGCCGGCCCGAAAGGTCGTGGGCCACCGGGTCGTTCGGCGTCAGCTCGAGGACCTTCTTGAGGTCCTCCTCGGCGTGACCGTAGCGGCCGGCGTCCAGGTTCTGCGCCGCGTCGTCGCGCACCAGGACGCGGGTGCGCATGCGGAAGTCGCGGGTGTCGGCGACGCCGCCGGTCGCGGCGGCGCCGGGGTAGCGGGCCGCGACCAGGCCCTGCATATCGCCGAGGCGCTCGTCGAGACGCGGGTGGCTGCCGAAGAAAAAGACCTCCATCTTCGGGTCGTCGCCGTGGTCGTCCTTCAGGAGCTCGAAGAGGCGCGGCGCCTGGCGTGGATCGTAGCCGGCGGCGGCCATCCTCTGCAGCCCCACCTGGTCCGCCTCCCGCTCCAGCTCGCGCCCGAAACCGTTCACGGCGGCAAGGAACGCGAGGTCCATGCCGAGCTGCACCAGGATGTTGCCCACCTGGTTGTAGACGTAGGCGCCGCTGATGTCGCCGCGCTCCGCCCGGTTGCCGGCGGCGTTCGCCACGGCGATGCTGGCGACGAGCGCCGCGATCGAGAAGCCGATCTGCTTGTTGCGGGCGCTGCGCTGGAACTCCAGCGCGTGGCGGTTCGTGGCGTGCGTGATCTCGTGCCCCAGGACCGTCGCCAGCTGCGCCTCGTTCTCAAGGCGCGCCAACAGCCCGGTGTGAACGTAGACCGACCCGGTGGGAAAGGTGAAGGCGTTGAGGGCCGGATCCTTGATCGTGCTGACGCGGATCTTCAGCACCCCCTGTTGCTCGATCTCCGGCGGCACCAGCCTCTGCGCCACCTGGTTGAGATAGTCGTCCAGGATCGGGTCCTGGTAGACCGACGCCTTGGCGCGTAGCTGGCGCTCCTCCTCCTCGGACTGCTTCCAGAGCCGCTGCTCGTCATGCTGCAGGGAGAAGGCGGGCCCCTCCGCCCCGACCGGCGCGACACGGGTCGGCCCGAAGCAGGCGACCGGCCCGGCGAGCAGGAGCGAGACCACGAGGGACAGGGAGACCGCTCTCGGAAAGAGTCGGATCGATGGGCGGGACAAGATCATGATGGGAGCCTCGTCCGGCGAAGTCGGTGCCGGACCGAGGCTCCCATCCTACCACGCGTCGATCGCCGTTTCTAACGCTCGCGTGGACTCCGGGCGATGAACGGTCCCTGCCCGCCGTGGCGGGGTCCCGGCTGGCTGGCGGCCCCGGGAGTGGCCCCCTCCTCGACTCGCCCGCCCAGGCGACGCCGCGGCCGGTTGATGAAGAGCGTCGTCTCGTCGACGATCGCCAGGAGCCGCGAGTCCTCGGCCGGGGGGGTGATCCCGTCGCTCGTCGTGACGGTCAGGACATAGAGCGCCGGCCGTGACAGGGCGCTCAGATCGATCTGCTTCGGCAGTTGTGACCCGTCGTAGGAGGTCGCGACCAGCGGCGGACCGATCGGCCCGAGGACCGCCGAGTCGGGACCATACTCGAAGACGGTGTAGTCGAAGGCCACCTGCGGGCTTCCGAAACGCCGCACGCAGATCCGGAACGGCGCGATGCGGCCGACGAAGGTCAGAACGTTCGAAGCCGCACCGGTCGGCACGGCGCAGGTGCCTGGAGCGATCGTGAAGTCCTGCATCCCGTCCCGGCAGCCGGAGTCGGAGTCGATGTCCGCCAGGACCGGCGACGAGCCGAAGGGGACGCCGTAGACGATCCCCTCTCCGGGGACCCCGTCGGGCAGGAAGGCGAGCGAGCAGGCCTGATCATAGCGCTGCACGACGTCCGGCAGCGTGGCATCGGACGCGATTCGCATCTCACCGCGCAGCGGATCGCCATCCGGGTCGGCGATCGTCACGCGAGCGTCCAGGACACCGTTCCGACTGCGCGTGATCGAGTCGATGTGCACCACGGGCTGGCAGGCGTCCCCGGCCCCATCAGCGTTCAGGTCCTCCTGGAGCGGATTGAAGGCGGTGGGGCAGTTATCGACGTCGCCGCAGATCCCGTCGCCGTCGACGTCGTTGCGCCAGTCGAGCGGGCAGCGATCGCAGTCATCGGCGATCCCGTCCCCATCGCTGTCAGGCCCCCCGCCTGAACCGACGGCGGCGTACGGCCGGCCGGCGACATAGGCGGCCGGGCAGGCGTCGTCACGGTTCGCCACACCGTCGCCGTCGAGATCGTCGTCGCAAGCGTCACCGATCCCGTCGCGGTCGAGGTCGCGCTGGGTCGGATTCGGCGTGTCGGGACAGTTGTCGCAGGCGTCGCCCGCGCCGTCCCGGTCGAAGTCGGCCTGGTCCGGGTTCGCCTGCAGTGGGCAGTTGTCCCGGATGTCGAGGACGGTGTCGCCGTCATCGTCTGCGGGGCGCCGCAGCTCCTGCGTGTTGGCGCCGGCCGGTCCGACGATCGACTCGGTCAGCGAGACCAGGAGGTCGCGTGTCGTGTCGTAGGCGGCGACCGGCGTGGCGCGCGGAACGGCGAAGCCCCGGGTCGGCAGGACGCTCCATGTGGTCCCGTCGTAGAGCCGGGTCGCTCCGCTCTCCCGATAAAGGAAGCGTCCCAGTGTCGCGTCGAAGGACGGCTCGGTCCCACCGAAGGCGACCATCTGGCGCCGGGCCGGGTCGAACGCCAGGATCCCGCCGGCGCTGAAGGTCGGATCGCCGCGGTAGTCCACCGGTTGCCAGGTCGCTCCGTCGAACTCCCACGTGTCGACGAGGATCGAGGGACTCGCCGTGTAGCGATCGGCACCTCCCTGGAGGACCGTGACCTGGTGGAAGGGGTCGTAGGCGAGCTTCATCTCGGAGCGGGCACCGGGCGAGTGGGGCGTCGGGACGGTCCGCCAGGAGAAGCCGTCGAAGATCCAGGTGTCGGCCAGCGTGCGCCGTGCCGGGATCCCCGTGACACCGCCGAACAGGACCACGATCCGGCGCTGCGCATCGTAGGCGAGACCGCAGTCGAAGCGCGGCGGAGGGGAGATCGGCGTCTTGATCAGGCTCCAGCCGATGCCGTCGTAGGCCCACAGGTCGTTCGTCGGCCCCCGGTCGGAGACGCCGCCGAACAACAGGACGCGGCGGCGGGTCGAATCGTAGACCATCCGGTGGCCCTGTCGCGGCCCCGGCGAAGCGGCGGCGGAGATCCTTCTCCAGGCGGTCCCGTCGTATTCCCAGGTGGCGGTCCCGAGCGGACCGCCGTACGCCACCAGGACGCCGCGCCGCGCGTCGAAAGCCGCCGCGGCGCCGGCGCTCACCAGGGGTCCGGGGCCGGCGCCACCTGGGGCCCACGTGGCGTCGACGGTTGCCTGGGGATCGAGCGACGGATCGCAGGCATCACCCAGACCGTTGCGCGCGGCATCCTCCTGCAGGGGGTTGGGGACCAGGGGACAGTTGTCGAACGGCAGCGCGACACCGTCACGGTCCTGGTCGAAAAGGTCGGGGAGGTCGTACGAGGATCCCGGGGGAGCGAAGAAGCCATCCGTCGAGGCGGGGCTGCCCGCGAGCCCGACCTTTGGACTGCTGAACTGCACCGGCGGCGGGACGACCGAGAGCGCCGCGGCCACGGCACCGTTACGACGCGCCGGCAGGGTCAGGGTGTCGGCGCCGCTCTCGAGGAAGAGTGTCGGGCCGGGGGCGCCGGGGGCGGAAAGGAGTCGCAGTCCGAACCGGTCGAAGATCCCCCGCATCCCGCCGAGGTCGTCGCTCAGGTCGATCCCGGCGATCTCGAGCCGCATCCTCCAGGTGCGGTCACGGTTCGGGCGGACGGCGGAGATCCGGGGAGTCAGCCGTTCGATCGGCGTGGCGTCCAGAAGACGGACCTGCCGGCCGTCGGGGAGGGTGAGAAGGCGTGTCGGCGTCGTGAGGTCGCTCAGGTCGTAGGCGGAGCCGTTCCAGGCGATCGACGCGACGATGACACCGCCCGGTGCCGGCTTGAACGATCCGTAGGGATAGTTCGGGGGGAGCTGCGCGATCGGCTGGCAAGGGATCGAACCGGGGACGCAGTCGTAAATGAGATCGTCCGGCAGCGGCACAGGCCGATCATCGGGCGCGCCGCCGTTGTGGTTGCGATCTTCGCTCTCCCAGCCGGGGCCGCCATCCAGGAAGTTGTCGCCGTCACGATCCTCGCCAACGTCGAGGATTCCATTCATGCAGCGCGGGTCGCCGACTAGGCCGCAGAAGGTCATGTCTTCATTGATGGTGTCGAGGTGACCGTCGCAGTCCCGGTCTTCGCGCAGCACCCCCTCGCAGCCGCCGGGCGGGGTCAGGCGCCCGTCCTGATCGCGGTCCTCTCCTTGATCAAGCTGACCGTTCTTCCTGAGAAAATCCTCGTAGACGTCGAAGACCCCGTCGCCGTCGAGATCCTCCTTCACGTGCCGGACGACGAGGACGAGCGGCGGGTGTGCGGGTGAGAGCGTCGAGGGGCAGCCGACGGTGCGCGGATCGCCCCAGCCTCCCGGGCCCTCTCCGGGCGCGTTGACGCC
>DASTNM010000007.1:0-27035 GCA_035762745.1 Candidatus Polarisedimenticolia bacterium | reverse complement strand
ATCACGACGTCGCCCATCATCGCGTGCACCCGCTGCACCCGAAAGAACGGGCCGCTCCCGTCCGCGGCGGGCGGCTCGAGGACGACGCGGATCGTCCAGTCGATCGGCAGGTCGCCGGAGGGCGCCGCCGCGGTCCAGCGCAGATCGGTCGGGAAGGAGCGGGCCCCCGTGGTCGCCGGGTAGGCCGAGAGCCTGACAGGCGGGTCGTCGGTCAGGTCGCCGTTGTAGTTGACGTCGCACCAGGCCCGAGTGGCGACGCCCCCGGAGTAGACCGCCATGAAGGGGACGTAGTGGGCGGACTGGCGCGGCCCCTCACCGGGGAGCCGGCGCATGATCGCTCCGTACCAGGCGTCGCCCGCCACCTCGGGGCTCTTCGTGACGGCGGCGGGCCGATCATGGGACAGTCGTACCGCCGCGTACTCGATGTTGGCAACCGTCTGCGTGAAGTTGAAGCGGACCGCGTCCCGGGGCGCTGGGGCGGACGGGGCGACGGCCGCCGCAGGTTCCGGGGCGGAGGTCGGCACTGCCGCCGGCCCCGCCGTCGCGAGGGCCAGCAGGACCAGAGAGCGCGGTGTGATCGGAATCATGTCGAGGCTCGAAGGCCCGGGGCGGCGGCGCCGCGATGACGCCGCCTCCCCGGGCCCCGGTGAATCAGGTTATCCGTGTGGCCGGAGTCGAATCCTCGGGGTGTCGATCAACCCCCGTTGAGGCAGTTGAGGATCCCGTTGCAGACATGGCATGTGCAGCGACTGTGCCCCTTGGGGTTGCACTTCTGGCCGTCGGAAGTGCAGGCGATGTTGGTACGGCAGACGCTGCACGCCTCCAGCACGATCGAGGAGACCGGGGAGGCGTCGAGGAACGGATCGGCAGCCAGGCTCTCGTCCGAGGCCGGCGCCGTGGTGACCGCCGCCGGCGCCGCGGCGGGTGCGGCAGCGGCAGTCTTGGGTGTCGTCGCGTAGGCTATCGAGCCGACGAAGGCGATCGCGACGACGAGCGTGAAAAGAAACAGCACACGCACTTTCATCGTGCACCTCCCTGGAAGAATGCTGCCCGACACCATGCCGGGCAGGGTCCGACGGATCGCAATCGGGCGCTACGCTGAACCAGGACCGATTTCTCCCGAGGGGACGGGAGAAAACTGCCCGGCAGCATACACGCGCCGCGGTCGATGTCAACGGGGGGTTTCGCGATGCGGAGGCGCCGCCGTCCCCGCGCGCGGTCACGCCTTCAGGCGGTACCCTTCGGCGCGGGCGACGCAGGCGGCCACCGCCACGTCGCCGGTGACGTTCAGCACCGTGCGGCACATGTCGAGCAGGCGATCGACGCCGATGATGATGCCGATTCCCTGGGCCGGCACGCCGACCGTGACCAGGAGCGCCGTGACGAGAGGCAGCGAGCCGCCCGGCACCCCGGCCGTGCCGATGCCGGAGAGGATCGACAGGAGCACCACGGTCACCTGGCCGCCGAGGCTCAGGTGCACGTCGAAGAATTGCGCCAGGAAGAGGACGGTGATCCCTTCGTAGAGCGCGGTGCCGTTCTGGTTCAGCGTCGAGCCGAGGGTCAGGACGAAGCCGGCGATCGTGCGCGGGATGCCGAGGTCCTCCTCCGCGGCGCGCAGTGTCACCGGCAGCGTGGCGTTGCTCGACGAGGTCGAGAAGGCGGTCAGCATCACCTCGCGCAGCCGCTTGAAGAAGAGGAGAGGGGAATAGCCGGCGACGTAGCGCACGACGATCGAATAGGTGACGAACTGGTGCAGCGCCAGCCCGACCAGCACGGTCAGCATGTAGAGCGCGAGCTTTTGCAGCACGTCGACGCCGGAGCGCGCCGTCAGGGTGAAGAGCAGAGCGGCCACTCCGTACGGCGCCAGCTCCATGGCGAGGGCGATCACCTTCATCACCACCTCGTTCACCGCCTGCAGCCAGACGAGGAGCGGCTCGACGGTCCGCCGTTCGACCAGTGTCAGGGCGATGCCGATCACCAGGGCGAAGACCATCACGGCGATCATGTCGCCGCGGAAGGCGTTGACCATCGACTCGATCGGGTTCTGCGGGATCAGGTCGAGAAAGATCTGCAGGCCGGTCTTGGCGACCGGCGGCGCCTGCAGCCCTCCCTCCGCCTTGTGCATCACCTCCGTCAGGGCCCGGCGCGACTCGGGCGACAGCCCTTCCCCCGGGCGGATCAGATTCGCGAGGCTGATGCCGATCAGGACCGAGACCGAGCTCAGGACCAGCGTAAACAGAAGTGTCCGCAGGCCGATCCGGCCGAGGCGCCGGACGTCCCCCAGCTCCGCGACCCCGAGGATCAGCGCCGACAGGATCAGCGGGATGACGACCATGAAGATCAGGCGCAGGAAGATCTGCCCCGCCGGGTAGGTGACGTTGTTGATGAGCCAGAGGAGCCGCTCCTGGCCGCCCGCGCGCGCGGCGGCGAAATTGGCGGCGACGCCGAGCCCCACGCCCGCGACCATACCGTAGAAGATCCTTGAATGCAGCGGCCTGCGCCCGCGCGGCGTCGTGCCCGGCTTCGACATGGCGCGTACCCTAACACAGGAGCGCGCCGGCCCGCGCCCGCCGGCCGGCGGGGCGCATGCTATAATCCGCCGCTCAACCGGCTTTGAGCCGCCCACCCGGAGCGTCGTCGTGAGGCCGATCCTTCCACCCGATCGAGACATCAGTCGTCCCCGGCGCCGGTCCGCCCGGGGTGCCACCGCAAGGGGGCACCTCTTTTTTTATGTCCGGAGCCGGCCCGGTCGGGCCGGGTGGCGCGGAGCGCGCGGGGGCGCGGCATGAACCAGGAGATGCGGGGGCTGGTGCGCCTCCAGGACCTGATGCTGGCGATCGACGCGGTGGCGGAGAAGATCGCCGCCATCCCCTCCGAGGTGGCCCGCCTGGAGAAGGATCTCCTGGCGGCGCAGGGGGAAGTCGAGGCAAAACGCGCCGCGCTGGTCGAGATGCAGAAGAGCCGGCGCAAGCTCGAGATCGACCTGGCGGCGGTCGAGCAGAAGATCACCAAGTACCAGGGGCAGCTCCTGGACGTGAAGACCAACAAGGAATACCAGACGATGCTGCACGAGATCGAGACCTGCCGGGCCGATCGGGCCGCCCTCGACGAGAAGATCCTGATCGAGATGGAGGAGGCGGAGAAGCGCAACGTCGCCGTCAAGGCCCTCGACGATCGTCTCAAGGAGAAGCGGCGCGCCACCGACGAGGGGAAGAAGCGCCTCGACGGCACGCTGAGCTCGCTGCGGGGCGAGCAGGAGCGTCTCGAGGCGGAGCGCAAGACGCTGGCCTCCTCCATACCCGCCGACTATCTCGATCCCTTCATGAAGGTGGCCCGGCAGCGCAAGGGGATCGCGCTCGTGGCGGTGCGCGAGGAGTTGTGCGGCGGCTGCCACGTCCGCGTCATGCCGAAGCTGATCCAGCAGGTGCGCCGGGCGACCGGCCTCATCGCCTGCGACTCCTGCAAGCGCTGGCTTTACGTCCCCGAGGACGCCGCCCCCGGACAGGCGCCCGGCGCGACGCCCGGGGCCCAGGCCTCCGAGCCGACCGGCCGGTGACCCGACGCCCGGACCGGCCGCCGGCCCGCCGGCAGGCGGCGTCCGGCCCCCTCCTGGTCGCCCACATCGACGGCGGGGCGCGCGGCAACCCAGGTCCCGCGGGATACGGGGTCCACGTGGAGATCGGCGGCGGGACGACGGTGGAGATCTACGGCTACCTCGGGATCGCCACCAACAACATCGCCGAATACGCGGCGCTCCTGGCCCTGCTCGAGTACGCCCGCTCGGTCGGCGCCGCGTCGCTCCGGGCCCTCTCCGACTCGGAGCTCCTGGTCCGGCAGATGAGCGGCCGGTACAAGGTGAAGGACGCGAAGCTCAAGGTGCTGCACGCCGCAGCCCGCGGCCTCGCCGCCTCCCTGCCGGGCTTCGCGCTGGAGCACGTGCGGCGGGAGGAGAACCGCGCGGCCGACGCCCTCGCCAACCGCGCCATGGACCTGAAGGAGAGCACCGGTCCTCTCCCGGCGGCGCTGCGCGGGCTGCCCAGGGCTCCCGGTCAGATCGAGCTGCTCTGATCGCACGACCCGTCTGATCGCACGGCCGGCCGCGCAGCGGTCTGACGGACCGCCTCTCGAGATGAGGGGACCCCGGGGTGGCGGAGATTTGACAGTCCCGGCTCCCAACCTATATTGATAGGCCATGGGGACGGCGATCGCGCGCAACCTGGAGGAGGTGCGGAGCAGGATCGCGAGCGCGGCGCGCCGGGCTGGCCGGGAACCGGGATCGATCACCCTGGTCGGCGTCAGCAAGACGATGCCGATCGAGACGATCCGCGAGGCGTTCGAGGCAGGGCTCGGGGAGTTCGGCGAGAACCGGGTGCAGGAGGCGCGCGAGAAGAGGCCGCAGCTTCCGGACGGCATCCGCTGGCACCTGGTCGGGCACCTGCAGGGGAACAAGGCGGCGCACGCGGCGCGGCTCTTCCAGGTCGTCCACTCGGTCGACTCGGTCGAGATCCTGGAGCGCCTCGAGCAGGCGGCGGCCCGGGAGGGGCGGTGGATCGAGGCGCTGGCGCAGGTCGACCTGGCGGGCGAGGCGACAAAGTCGGGGGTCCGGGAGTCGAATCTCGACGCCGTCCTGGAGACGGCGGCGGGGTGCCGGCAGGTGGCGCTGCGGGGGCTGATGATCCTGCCTCCCTACGACCCCGACCCCGAGAAGAGCCGCCCCTGGTTCCGGCGCCTGCGGGGCCTGCTCGAGGAGTCGCGGCGGCGCCACCCGGGCCTGGACCTGGGCCAGCTGTCGATGGGGATGAGCGAGGACTTCGAAGTGGCGATCGAAGAAGGGGCGACGCTGGTCCGCGTGGGGCGCGCCCTTTTTGGAGAGAGGAGACAAGCATGAAGATCACGCCCATTGACATCAGCGGCCACCGCTTCGCGAAGCGGATGCGCGGCTACGACCCGGAGGAGGTCCGCTCGTTCCTGAACCTGGTCTCGGCCGAGTTCGAGAGGATCGTCATCGAGAACAACGCCGGCAAGGAGGAGCTGGCGCATATCAAGGGGAGCATCGCCGACTATAAGGAGCGCGAGCGGATCCTCAAGGAGACGCTGCTGACGGCGCAGAAGCTGGCCGAGGACATCAAGGAAGAGGCCCGCAAGGAGGCCCAGCTGACGCTGAAGGAGTCGGAGATCAAGGGGTCCCAGCTTCTCGACCAGGCGGCGCGCAAGGCGAGCCAGATCGAAGGAGTGATCATGAACCTGCGCGTCGAGCGCGACGCCTTCGAACAGCGCATCCGCAGCGCCGTCGAGCAGCACCTGAGGCTTCTCGACATGCACAAGAAGGAAGAGGCGGTCGAGGACAAGCTGCGTTTCATGAAGAAGGCGCCCGCGGGAGAGGCGGGGACATAGGCCTGCGGCGCCGGTCCCGCCCGCCGCGATCCCCGGACATCCAGGCGCACGCTTGCCGGGCATTCTCCCTCATAATGACCGCATGATCGACGCCGACCTGGCGATCGTCGACGCCGCCGAGCTGGTCACCGTCCCCGGACCCGCCCCCAAGGTCGGGGACCGCCTGGGCGAGATCGGCGTCGTCGAGCGGGGCTGCGTCGCGGCGCGGGACGGAGTCATCGTCTTCGTCGGCGACGAGCGTGACTACCGCCGGCAGGTGCGGCTCTCCCGGCACGGCCTGGAGATCGACGCCACCGGCCGCACCGTCCTTCCGGGCTTCGTCGACTGCCACACCCACCTCCCGTTCGCCGGCTGGCGCGAGACGGAGTTCGTGGCGCGCCTCAGAGGCGAGACCTACGAGTCGATCGCCGCCCGTGGCGGAGGGATTCTTTCGACGGTGCGCTCGACACGCGCCGCCTCGATCGACGCGCTGGTCGAGGCGGGGAAGGAACGGCTGAACCGCATGCTCCTGCACGGCACGACCACCGCCGAGGCGAAGAGCGGCTACGGGCTGACGCTCGAGGACGAGCTGAAACAGCTGCGGGCGGTGCAACGCCTGCACGACATCCATCCCGTCGACCTCGTCCCGACATTTCTCGGTGCGCACGTCGTTCCGGAGGAGAGGCGCGGCGACCGCGGCGGATACGTGAGGGAGGTGAGCGAGCGGATGATCCCGGAGGTGGCGCGCGAGGGGCTGGCGCGCTTCTGCGACGTCTTCATCGATGAGGGGGCCTTCACGCCGCCGGAGGCGGAGACAGTCCTGCGGGCCGCGGCCGCGCACGGCCTGGGGCTGAGGGTGCACGCCGAGCAGCGGCGGGCGACCGGGGGGGCGATCCTGGCGGCGCGCCTCGGAGCCGCCTCGGCCGATCATCTCGATCATCTCACGGACGAGGGGATGGCGGCGTTGCGCGACGCCGGCACGACCGCAGTCCTGCTCCCGGGCGCGTCGTTCTTCCTGCGAGACGCGCGCGACGCCCCCGCCCGGCGTCTGATCGAGGCGGGGGTGCCGGTGGCGCTGGCGACCGACTTCAACCCAGGCACATGCCCGACCGAAGCGCTGACGGCGATCCTGCCGCTCGCCTGCCTGCGCCTCGGGATGGAGCCGGCGGAGGCGATCGCCGCCGCCACCCTGAACGCCGCCCGAAGTCTCGGGATCGACACCCGCTGCGGCAGCCTCGAGGTGGGGAAGACGGCCGACCTCCAGATCCTCGACGTCCCGAACCACCTGCACCTCGCCTACCACTTCGGCGTGAACCACTGCCGCCTGGTGGTGAAACAGGGGCGGGTGGTCGTCGAGGCGGGGGTGATCACCCAAGGCGGGTCGCGGCCGGCCGGCCCCGGCGAGGCGGTCGTCTGATCGGGCGGAAGTGGCTGCGGGGCGCGGATTCCGCGCGGTCCGTCCTTGACGCCGCCCCGGGTGAGGGGTAGATTCCATGCGGTCATTGACGCGCGCCCTGAAGCGCCTGCTCGCCTGTTTCGCGCGCCGGCCCGGCGCGGCCCCGGAGGATGATGAGATGCTGACCAGGCTGACGCTGGAGGAGTTCTCGGAGAAGCTTGCGGCGGCGACGCCGACGCCCGGGGGGGGCAGCGCCGCGGCGCTGGCGGGAGGCCTGTCCGCCTCTCTCGTCCTGATGGTGTGCGACCTGACGCTCGGGCGCGAGACGTACAAGGCGCACGAGCAGGCGGTGCGGACGATCCGCCAAAGGGCCCTGGGGCTGCGCAAGGACCTGCTCGCCCTGGTCGACAAGGACGCGCAGGCCTACGACGAAGTGATACGGGCGCTGAAATTGCCGAAGGCAAGCGAGGCCGAGACGGTCGAGCGCTCCCGGGCGCTGTCGCGGGCGAACCTGTTCGCGACCGAGACGCCGATGGCGACCGCCGAGGCCTGCGCCGTCCTGATGGGGCTGGCGATTGAGCTGGCGCGCAGGGGAAACGCCAACGCCGTGAGCGACGCCGGCAGCGCCGCCCTGCTGGCCTACGCCGGCGTCCGGGCCGGCGTGATGAACGTCCGGATCAACCTCAAGGGGATTAAGGACGAGGAGCAGGCGACGAAGGCCCGGGACCGGGTGCGTCGCCTCGAGGTGGACGCCGAGCGCCTGCGGGAGGAGGCCCTCGGAGCGACTTTTGCTCGTATGAACGGCCGCTAGATCGCCGCATCGTGAAACAGCCGGTGTCGATCGACTCCTCGTGCCGCCCATTACCCCTGCATAATCAGCGCCTCCCCGGTCGTCTCTCCGGGTTTCGTATGGCGGTATAGCATCACGCTCTCAGGCCCGCCAAACGCCCGAAGCCCGGCAAAATTCGGTTGACAACTCCCCGATAGCACCGTACAGATAGGCCAATCTTGTGGTGCGTCCCGAGTTGGCTTGGCCGCACGCTTCTCGCGGGTCCCACAAGAAGAGAAGAAGGAAACGGGTGGCCGAGCGATTTTATTTTCTCGTGACATCAAGCGCGACAGTGGACTCAAACACCAAGCGGACCCATGGGCGCCGGCAGGCCCTGCCGGTCGCGTCTTCCCAGCACGGGAGGTTCTAATGAGCCGTGGTATCTACCTCAGATCGATCCGAGGCGTCGTTCTCGTTGGGCTGATCTGCTGCCTGCTCCTGGCGCTGCCCGCCGCCATCAACTGGGCCGGCCGGGGCCGCGGCGATGGGCTGACCGGTCCGGAGCGGTCCGCGCGGTTGATGGCGGAGCAAACCCGCCGCTTCTTCCGGCCGCACGCCCAGCCCCGACCCGACAATCTCTCGCCTCTGGGAGCCGGGTTCAGCGAGGTGGAGAAAAGCCAGGGGCATTTCCGCGGTTTGGTCATGACCTCTCTGGGCTTCCTGGATCTCGCCAATCCCCAGGAGCTTCTGGATCGCGTGCCGGCCGACTTCAAGACTCCGGAAGCGAGTCTGAGCCGCTACGGCCGCGGCCGGGCCCTGAAAGACGGCCTGAACCTGGTGCAGGTGAGCCAGGCGGCGCTTGACAGCATGGGGGTGGAGGCCATCGAGAAGGAGCTGCGGAGCCACGGTCATCTCTTCGGGGTCGCCTCGGAGCGGGCCTTCCTGATGCGCCTCAACGGCAAGGCCTCCCTCGACGCAGTCGCCGCGCTGTCGTTCGTGGAGCGGACCGGCCCGTTCGAGGACGCGTTGAAGCTCGACCCGCTGATCGGCAAGCTCTCCCTGATGCAGGCCAACCGGGCCAAAAACCCGGTCATGGAGTTGGTGGTCTCCCTCACACAGGACGCCGACGCGAGCGCCGTGAAGGGGCTTCTGAAGCAGGTGGCCGGCGAGAAGAACGTCAGCGAGTTCAGCGTCAGCGGCCACACCTACCTCGTGAAGGCCAGAACGAACCAGATCGCCGCCATCGCCCGCAATCCGCACGTGCAATTCATCACGGAGCGGCGGGAGTACATGGGCTTCAACTCCGAGGTGCCGACCATCACGATGATCGGCAACTACAAGGACAGCTTCAACGGGGCCCGTCCCTACCATGATGTCGGCGTCGACGGGGGCGGCATCGACACCAACGGTGACCGCGTCCGCCTGAACAACGACACCGACACGATCCCGCCGCAGATCGTGGCGGTGACCGACAACGGAATCACCTACGACGCGCCACACTTCTCGCAGACGCCGACCGCTCCCGACACGATCGCCAACCCGATCGGCAAGTCGCACCGCAAGGTGCACTCGATCCAGAACGTGTCCGGGGACAGCGGGAACACCTGCGACGCCCTGCTCTCCGGAAGCAACACGCACGGCAACGTGGTCGCCGGCGTCATCGCCGGCAACCCCGGCGAGCTCGGCTTCAAGTACAGGAAGTCTCTCGACCCGGCCGAAGAGCCGCCGATCGACGGCATCACCCTGGACGCGCTGGCCAAGGGGTCGCGCATCATCATGCAGGATACCGGCGACTCCACGCAGTGCACGATCAACGAGCTGATCGAGACCGGCGGCACTCTCACCCCCGGCTCCCTGCTCGACCGCCTGAACGCCGCCATCTGCCCGAAGGACCCGGTGACGACCGGGTCGTGCTCCCTCGCCACGTGGGGCGTCGGTGGTGGCAGCGAAGTTCACCTGCACGTCATGCCGTTCGGCGTGCCGAACTTCGACAACGACCTGAACAACGCCGAGAACGGCCTGTACACCAGCGACGCGCGCGACATCGACACATTCCTGGTCAACAACCGCGACTACATGGTGTTCAGCCCGGTCGGCAGCCAGGGGCGGACGCCGGCCGACACCTCCGGCCGGCCGATCTGGCCCGCCCTGCTCGACGGCACGCAGGCCGACAACGATCCGAACTTCCTGTTCAAGCTGCAGATCCCGCCGCCGGCGACGGCCAAGAACACGGTGACGGTGGGTGGCGTACTGTCCGACTCCTGGACGGTGGCGGCCGGCTTCAACAGCGAGGAGTCGCCCCTCAGCTACAACTCGCACGGGCCGGCGACAGCGGCTTCGCTGCGCACCGCGCCGATCATCCTGGCGACCGGCGCCGACGGGTCGGCGATCTTCGGCTACCCGCTCTTCCAGGCGGCGGCGACCAACCGCAGCCGGGACAACGACAACGCCGGCAACGGGGCGGGGCTGCCGCTCGACAACGAGGTCGACGACCAGAACACCGGGACCTCTTTCGCCGCCGCCTTCGCGACGGCGGCCGGGGCGATCGTGCGTGATTACTTCGCCCAGGGCTTCTATCCGACGGCGACCCGCCAGGCAGGCCTCACCGGCCAGGTGGACGACCGGATGCCGAACGTTTCGGGAAGTCTGGTGCGCGCCGCCCTGGTGGCCAGCGCCAACTTCGTCGAGAACACCGAGCTGAACCTGCCGGAGAAGAAGGTCCAGAACGATATCACCCTGGCCACGACGCGTGCCATGGATCTCGGGACGATCAAAGGTGACGTCGTCGGCGTCATGGGGAACGGCATCCAGGGGTACGGGCGCATCGTCCTCGACCAGGTGCTGCCTCTGTCGAACTATCCGCCGACGCGCGGCACGGGGGGCCCGAACACGATCGAGTACCCGGCCGCCGGCCTTCTGGTCTGGGACAGCATCGGCACCGGCGAGCCGCCGATCACGAATACCAACACCCCCTCCAAGGGAGTGGTCGAGAAGCAGTTCATCGTCGACGGCGTGAACGCCAGGTTCGATGGAAGCTGCAGCGTCCATTCGACGTTGAGATGCGCCCAGGACTCCGAATGCCCGACGGGAGAGACCTGCTCCAGGAAGACCACGCGCGTCATCGACGCCGGTCAGCTCCGGATCGCCCTGAGCTGGCCCGATCCGCCTACCGCAACAGTCGATAACGTCGGCCCCCTGGTCAACGACCTCGACCTCGAGCTCGAGTCGCCCGGTCCGGACAACGACATCACCACGACGGGCGACAACGAGATCTACATCGGCAACGTCTACCGGGGCGGACAGTTGCTGCCGGCCAGTCAGTGGTCGCGGCGCTTCGCCTTCAGCGCCTCGGCCGATCCGGCCACGCCGCGCGACCACCGCAACAACATCGAGGCGATCCACCTGTCGTCGTTCGTCAACGAGAACATCGCCAACCAGCTGGTCACCGGCACCTGGAAGTTGCGGGTGTCGAGAGGCAGCGGCGGGGTGGTTCCGGGGCAGATCTCGCAGATCAACGGGACCAATGAAGACCTGAACAACAACGGCCGGCGCGACACCGGTGAGACGGACCTGGACAATGACGGCCTGCTCGATGCCGGCGGCCAGCCGTTCGCCCTGGTGGTCTCGGGCCCGGTCCTGACCGCGACGACCAGCCCGTCGCAGAGCTGGAACGGCACCAGCCACCCGCTGCCGGCCAGCGTCCTCCGTCTCAACAAGTACCAGTTCGGCTGCTCCGACTCGCTGACGGCCTCGGTGTTCGACAAGGGTCAGACCGCCCCGGGCGTCGGTGGAGCCACCCTCTTCCAGGTCTTGAACGCCGCCGGGACGATCCTCGACGAGGAGAAAGGATACGCCTTCACTCAGACGACCCAGGACAACTACGGCTCGCCCTTGATTCCGGTCCGCCTCGCCTCCCCCTCGGCAATCAAGGGGAACGGCATCCTCGAGGGGGACAACGGCCAGAGCATCCTCGTCACCTACACCGACTCGCCGCGCTCCGCGCAGGCACGGGCCAAGTTCCAGTGCACTCCGAACATCATCCAGGCGTTGATCCAGGTGACCGGAGTGACCAACCCCACGGCGTACGTCGGCGGCGGCTGCGACAGGGACCAGTACTTCGACGCCG
Source organism: Candidatus Polarisedimenticolia bacterium (assembly GCA_035762745.1). Lineage (GTDB taxonomy): Bacteria > Acidobacteriota > Polarisedimenticolia > Gp22-AA2 > Gp22-AA2 > DASTNM01. Next base: position 15,371 of record DASTNM010000007.1, on the reverse strand, counting down.
ATGAGCGATTGACCTATTCCATCGCCGTCAAGAATTTCGAGTTGAAGGACGATCTCAACGACGTGGTGGCCACGCTGACGCCGGTCGGTGCATGTATCGCCGGACCGACCCCGGAGAAGGCCTGCAACGTCACTGCCGACTGCGGCACCGGCGGCACCTGCTCCACCGGCGCCACCGCGATCAGGGTGCTCGATTCACCGAAGAACATCGGCCGGATCCCCGGCGGCCAGCAGACCGGCGCGACCTTCTCGATCTACGTCGACAAGACGACTGCGAACGGGCTCACTCTCCCGAACCGCCGCTTCAACTTCATCCTCGGGTTCGACGGCACGGCCCGCGGCGTGCGCGTTTCGCGCACGACCTTCACGTTCCCCCACGTGATCAACGCCGACAAGGGGATCGAGCACTTCTCGACCGACTATCCCAACGGCGGCCGCGAGGTCCGCGACTACAACCGGAATCTTCAGATCGACAAGGCCGACACCCTCGACCCGTTCAAGCAGGTCTTCTTCCCGGACGAGGACGTGACTTTCACATCTCTGTACACGGTCGGCACTTCGAGCGGCCTCATCTCCAACTCCCTCGGCGAGGATCTCAACAACAACTGTGTCCTGGACGGCAACGAGGACATCATCCCGAACGGCCGCCTCGACATCGGCATCCTCGGGTCGCAGAACCCGGCCTGCGCCGCGGCCGACCGGGTGCCGCGTGTCCCCTGGAATTTCGACACCAATGACGGCGGCTTCTATCCTCTCCGGCACTCCTCCAGCAAGCCGGGGCTGGCGCCGGCGGCCACCGTCTGGGAGTGGAAGCGAAACGGGCTGTGCGGATTCCAGACCGCCATCGACGACGGTGCCGTTGACCCCGGGCATCTGCTCCCGCTCTTCCAGAACAACGGCGCCGGCATCTGGCACTCCGGCGATGGCGATCCGAACACACCCGGACCGGCGGCGACCACGTGCGACGTCTACGAGCTGCCGAACGACCCGAGCACGCCGCGTCACAACGAGTTCATCTACGACGTTCTCGAGTCGCCGGTCATCTCGAAGGTCCACCAGGTGCCCGACTCTCGCGGCTTCCCGTACACGGTCGAGTTCCAGCGCCTGGCGTTCAACGGCAACTTCCAGACCTACTACTACGCCGGCGGCGGTGTCGACTTCGACAACGACATCGACAGCGACAAGTACAACTGCCTGCTGTGCAACTACTTCTACCCGGGCGGTCGCTTCCCGGACATCTACTCGGTGGCGGTTTTCAACGAGTACACGAACCCGATCTACACCGGCCCGTACGGTACCCCGCCCCACACCTTCGGCAACACGGTCGACCCCGACAAGTCGATCGGATCGAGGACCTTCGGGACCTGCCAACGCTCCACGACCATTCAGTGCTCGACCAACTTCCAGTGTCCGGTGACCGGGCAGTGCACCGTTTCCAAGACCGTCTGCAAGCTGAACGTCGACTGCCCCTCCGGTCAAACCTGCGACAACATCAAGCAGGAAGGGTGCGTCTTCCCGCCGGGCCAGGGCACGGTCACGGGTGACGAGACCGGCTTCACCGGCTTCAACCAGATCACCAACAAGTACGCCACGATCAGCCCGTTCCCGGTCGGCCAGCCCGATCTCGTGCCCTTCCCGCAGAACCCGCCGATCGTGGCGCCGCAGATCTGCGTCAAAGCCTGCAGCGTCGCGAATACGGTCTGCGCCCAGAATTCCGACTGCCCCACCGGTGAGACCTGCAATACCCTGAAGGCCTGCAGCCTGTCGGGCGCTTCATGTCTGGCGACCTCGGATTGTCCGAGCGGCCAGACCTGCGACGACAAGTGTGAGAGGAACACCGTCGCCGGTCCGGAGCGCAGCTTCGACATCACGATGCTCGAATACGAGGACGGGTTCATCTACATGAGCCTCGGCCCGGGCCAGTCGGAGCCCATCGGCGCCTTCGCGCCGGGTCCGGCCAAGAACCGCTGGCAGATCGGCATCGGCTTCTGGGCGGAGGAGTTCTCGTCAATCTCGGAGTACGGGATCGCGGTTGACGACGTCGTCCTGGAGTGGGACGAGGTGCACCCCGTCGACGAGGGGACGAACGCCGCCTGCAACCGCTTCGGCGGACCGGGTGTCGGCCAGCCGTCCGGGAGGCAGTGCGCCACGCTGACGGTCGACCGCCTGAACCTGTATGAGTGCAACGAGACGGTCCAGATCACCGTCGACGATCCGAACCAGGCGGCCGCGGCGAGCGTCAAGGTCTGGGGCGCCACCGACTCCGACTCGACCCCGTTCTCGACCGGCGTCGTCAACGCCAACCACCCGCGGAAATCCTTCGACATCCCGGCGCTTCCCGGGAGTCCCGGCATCTTCCAGGGGAACGTGACCATCGGGTCGTACTTCAACGCCACCGCCAACAATACCCTGGTGTTCGCGGACTCGACCAAGGACAACAAGCTGACCTTCTACTACATGGACAGCACCTGCGACGGTGACGGCGACGGGGTGGTCGGGGAGAACAGCTTCGACAACATCGACAACGACAACCTTCCGGTCGCGGTCGACAACTGCCCGGCAGTCTATAACCCGGGCCAGGCGGACCTGGACGGGGACGGTGTCGGCGACCTGTGCGACAACTGCCCGAACGTCTGCAACAACGACGGCCGCTGCCACGGCTCGATAGACCCGAAGACCGCGACGAAGCAGATCGATTCCGACGCCGACGGCGTCGGTGACGACTGCGACTTCGACGATCTCGACTTCGACGGCGTGGTCAATGCCCTCGACAACTGCCCCGACGTCTTCAACCCGCTGCAGTCGCGCACCGGCGGCGGCGCCAAGGGGGATGCCTGCGGCGGCTCGGGCGACCGGGACGGCGACGGCATCCAGGACCGGGTCGACAACTGCGTGCGGACCTACAACCCGAGCCAGCTCGACAGCGACGGCGACAAGCTCGGGGACGCCTGCGAGGGCGACTGCCAGAACCCGCGCGCGGTCCCCTTCGCCTCCGGGAACTGCGAGCGGACCAACTCGACCGTCTGCACCACCGATACCCAGTGCCCGGTCACCGGTGTGTGCCAGATCACCCGTCCGTCGGTCTGCCTCACGAACCAGGATTGCCCGCACAACGAGAGCTGCGTCGGCCTGGGCCCGGGGAACACCTTCACGCAGGAGAGGTGCTTCCTGACCGGCGTGACCAACGACGGCAACTGCGGAACGGTCAACGACGACTTCGACGCCGATACCGTTCCGGATGCCGTGGATAACTGCCCCGCCATCCCCAACGCGGTGCTAATCCCGAACACGAACCACCAGCTCGACAGCGACAACGACGGCCTGGGGGACATCTGCGACCCGCCGCAGACCCTCGACGACGACAACAACGGCATCCCGGACGATGTCGTCAGCTTCACGACCTCGCTGTCCTGCAAGAAGCTGACCTACGCCACCCTCACGGTCCTGGCGACCAATGTGCGGGACATCAACGGCGACCACGACACCTTCGCCGACGCCGGCGAGACCGCGGCGATGTCGGTGGTCGTGCGCAACGGCAGCGACTTCGACCTGACCGGCGTCAGCCTCAACCTGGCGACCACCGACAGGGACATCACCTGCATCACCAAGCCGGCGATCCTGGTCCCGCTCATCAAGGCCGGCGCGACCTTCGACACCGCCACGCTCGGGGCGGGCGCCGTGGGCTCCACCACCCCGGCCGGCCTCGGCGAGTTCTCCTACGTGGTGCGCACCGAGACTCCCACGGACCTCCTGACCGACCCGGCCAATCCGAGCCAGCCGGCGAAGGGGAACTTCACCCTGACTCTGGCCAGCAACGAGTCGCTCGGCACCAGCGTCAAGAGCACCGTCGGCATCGAGACGATCCTCGACATCGACTCACCCTCGACCCCCGTGACCCGGATCCCCGGCAGGAACGGGGCGCCCGACGGGTACCTGACCGAGCACTTCGACGACGATGTCGATGGTGACGGCCTCGTCGAGATCGCCAACCTCCCGCCGAGCACGAGCGTGCACAACGATACGATCGGCGTCTGGGTCAGCACGAAGCCCGGCGGGATCAACGTCCTCTCGGGGATCGGCTGCGGCGGGTTCATCGTGCCGCCCGCCGACCCCGGCTGCCGCATCGACCCGGACAACGACATGGACTGGCACCTGCACTGCCCGACCGGGAAGTGCGCGCTCGTGAACGACAACGCGAAGTTCGGGACGCCGGCCCAGGGCGAGATGTCCTTCGACGGCACCAACTCGCTGCACTGGGGCACGCACTTCGACCGTCTCAGCACCGACGGCGACAGCACCCACTTCCGACAGCTCGCCGCCTTCATGACCAACCCGATCAACCTGACGCCTCTGCCGATCGTCGGGGACCTGGAGCTGTCGTTCTTCCACATCGCCAGCATGATGGACAACAACATCTTCAACGACCCGCCCGGGCAGGCCTCGGACTTCGGTGACGTCCAGATCTCGGTCGACCGCGATCCTAAGCCGGCCGATGCCACGGGCCCGCACGAGGACTGGGGCTTCTGGGACAAGCTGGTGCCGTTCCAGAACACCTACGACCACATCGCCTACATCTGGTCGACCTTCGGCGCCTCGCCGACCTACTGCCTGCTGACGCCGACCGACACCGGCAACGGCAGCGGTCCGCGCTACCCGCGCGGCGTCAAGGAGACCCTCTGCTACCCGCTGGGCGTCTGGTCGCACTGCGGCAACCCGTTCAGCAAATCGACCATCTTCCAGTGCGACGGACCGGGCGTGAGCGGCAACCTCGGGAGCGACCACAGCCTCTGGATCCAGAGCAAGTTCAGCCTGGCCGGCTTCCTCGGCCAGAGAGTGCGGATCCGCTGGATCGGCCAGTCGTGGGAGTTCGACGAGTCCGACTCGTCGTACCAGGAGCTCGGCTCGTGGGCGAACCTGCAGGGAGACGAAGGGTGGTGGATTGACGACATCCAGGTCACCGGTGTCGTCACCGAGCAGTCGGTCGCGCCGGCCGACACGCACGACGGGTCGCTGTGGGGTTCGGTCTGCCCGGCGGTCGGTCAGGAGTGCAACGCGGCGACCGGCGACAAGGGCTTCAACGTCGGCCTCCAGGTCCTGGACAGCGACGGGAATGGGCTCTTCTTCAGCGGTGAGCGCACCACTGTGACGGCGGCGACCACCACCAACCCGGGCAACTGCATCGGCGGCGGAGCGCAGTTCCGCTTCTTCAAGGACGGAAACCTGGTGCAGGACTGGTCGTCCAACCCGGTCTACATCGACAATCCGACCGTGGATGCCGCCTACCGTGTCCAGGCGCGCTGCAGCGTGGCCCCGACCACCTGCCTCACCACGCTGACGTCGGCGGCCGCGAACAAGTCGATCACGGTCAACTCCGGAGACGGCAGCGACATCATCCTGTCGCTGACCCACGTCGGAGGGCTGACCGCGACGACGAACATCTCGTTCGCGTCGCACGCGCAGGCCCCGGCCGTCCCGCAGTTCCTGAACTACAGCCTGTACGCCGGGACGATCGCCAGCAGCGGCGATCCGCTCCTGAGGACCAACACCCTCACCGGCATCACGTGCCGAGGGACGATCACGCAGCCGGCGACGCCCGGGACGCTGACCCGGACCGACGCGGTGGCGCCGACGCTCGGACAGGTGACCTACTTCCTGGTCGGGCAGAACCCGGTGACGGGCATCGGGACGACGGGAGTGCCGCTCGGCCGGGCGCTCCTGTTCAACACGACGACCCTCAAGCTCGACTCGGTCTTCAGACCGCAGCAGGCGATCTGCCCGTAGTCTCGCTCCCCCGCCGTGGCGGGGGTGCCGCTGAAGCGACCAAGAGAGGGGCTCCGAAAGGAGCCCCTCTTCCGTTTTGAGGCAGAATGTCCGGGCCATGCCTCGACTCCTCCTTCCCGCCTGCGCCCTCCTCGTTTGCCTCTCCGAGGCCGCCTGCTCGGGCGTTCCGTCCGGTCCCGGCGCCCCCACGGGCCACGCGGTCCCGGTCGCACCGGCCTCCTCGACCCCGACGCGGGGCGCCGGCGCGGCAGCGGCGGGCGACGGCGCCGATTACGCCGACCCCGGGGTCTGCCTGCAATGCCACGCGGCGATCGCCGAGAGCTACCGCTCGGTGGCGATGGCCCAGTCGTTCCGGCGCGCCGAAGCCGGGGAGGTGATCGAGGATTTCGAGCGCGACAACCGACTGAAGCATGCGGCGTCCGGCTACACCTACGAGATGCGGCGCGAGGGAACGCGCCTCATCCAGAGGCGCTACGAGACCGACGCCGCGGGTCGCCGGGTGCGGGTCTTCGAGCAGGAGGCGACCTTCATCATCGGCTCCGGGCGCCACGCCCGCAGCTACCTGCACCGCGCCCCGACCGGGGAGCTGACCCAGATGCCGGTCACCTGGTACACGCAGGAGGGTCGGTGGGGGATGAGCCCCGGATACGACAGGCGGGATCAGAGGGACTTTTTCCGTCCGGTCACCTACGCCTGCCTCTTCTGCCACAACGCCTACCCGGCGGTGCCGTCCGGGGCCGACTCACCGATCGGTGTCTCGCTCTTTCCGGAGAACCTGCCGTCCGGGATCGACTGCCAGCGCTGCCACGGACCCGGCGCGCGCCACGTGGCCTTGGCGCGCCGCTCGGACGCCGGCGTGGAGGAGGTGCGCGGGGCGATCCTCAACCCGGCGCGCCTTTCCCCCGAGCGCCGGATGGATGTCTGCCAGCAGTGCCACCTCGAGACGACGGCGACGGCGAACTGGAACTCGGTCCTCGTCCTCGGCCGCGGCGTCTTCTCCTTCAGGCCGGGTGAGGATCTGGCCGCCTACCGGCGTCATTTCGACTACCCGCCCGGCGGGGCCGGCGGAGAGGACCGGTTCGAGATCGCCCACCAGGCCTACCGCCTGAGGCAATCGGTCTGTTTCCGGAAGAGCAACGGCCGGCTGACCTGCACAACCTGCCACGACCCGCACCGTCGCCCGGACGATCCCGCCGCCTTCTTCTCGGCGAAGTGCCTCGACTGCCACGAGCGGGAGGACTGTCGCGGGATGCACGGCGGTGGGTCGCCCGGCGGCCAGGGGGCGGCAAGATCTCGAGGGACGGGGGGCCGCGGGACTTGTGTCGATTGCCACATGCCGAAGAGGCGGACCGAGGACGTGATTCACGTCACCATGACCGATCACCTGATCCGGCGGCGTCCCCCGCCGGCGGCGGTCCTCCTGGCCCCCCGTCACGAGGTGGAGGGGCTGTATCGGGGGGCGATCGCCCCCTATCGGCCCGAGGAGTTCAAGAGCGCGGCCGAGAGAGGCCTCTACCTCGGTCTGGCCAGCCTGATCGACGAGGTCGACCCGGCGAACGGCGTGACGCTCCTGTCGAAGGGGCTCGCGTCGGAGCGCCCGGAGGCCCCGGAGCCCTATTTCCAGCTGGGGGTCGCCCTCCTCGATCAAAACCGCGCGCCGGAGGCGCTGGAGGCGCTGCGCCGGGCCGCCGCGCTCGCCCCGGACAACCCGCGACTCCTGCTGGCTCTGGGGAACGCCGAGGGGGCCGCCGGGCGGCCCGAGGCGGCGCTGACAGCCTATGACGCGGCGATCTCCGCCTGGCCCTCGGACTCGGAAGCGCAGACCAACGCCGGCAATCTGCTGCTTCGGACCGGCCGGACTCGCGAGGCGCTGGAGCGTTACGACCGGGCGATCGCGCTGCGGGGCGACAACGCCGAGGCGCACGGCAACCGGGGTGCCCTCCTGGGCCGCCTGGGGAGGGCCGGGGAGGCGAGCGACGAGCTTCGCGAGGCGCTGCGAATCGATCCGTCGCAGGCGGAGGCCTCCTCGAACCTCGCGTCCCTGCTTCTCGATCGGGGGGAGGAGGCCGAAGGGCTCCGGATCCTGAAGGAGGGAGTGGCCAGGACACCACGGCACGCCGGCCTTCTCTCGCGGCTCTCCTTCGTCCTGGCGACCAGCCCCCGGGATGCCGTGCGGAGCGGGGAGGAGGCGCTGCGTCTCGCCGGGCAGGCGGTGCGAATCACCTCGCGCCGCGACGCCCGGGCCCTGGACGCCCTGGCGGCGGCGCTCGCCGAGACCGGGCGCCCCGCCGAAGCGGCACGTGTGGCCGCCGAGGGGGCGCGCCTCGCCGCGACCCTCGGCCAGGGCGATCTGGCGTCGGCCATCCAGGAGCGCCTCAGGATCTACGAGAGCGGGCGACCCTACCGCACCGGCGCGCCGGGGCGCCGCGGGGCCGGGAGGGCGGAGCCTGCGGGCGGTGAGGGGTAAGAGAGCGCCGCGGGCGTTCGGGACGTCGTGGGGTGGGGTGCTGCCGATCAGAAGAGCGGGGCGCTGATCGCCTCGTCGAAATCCCAGTTGAAGGTGTGCAGCGGCGTCTTGATCGGAACGCTGTACTTGACCTTGATGTCGATGCGCGTGCCGGTGCGATCGACCAGGACCTCCTTGGCTCCGATCGGCAGGTCGAGCTCGCGCGCCTTGTCGAGGATGTTCTTCTTCACCACATCGTCCTCGTGATGCGGCAGGGCGGCGAAGCGCGCCTGCTCATCGAGGTAGTCGCGGAAGGCGTAGACGTTGATCATGACCGGGACGATCTTGACGCCCAGGTAGATCCCCACGAGGAGGACGACGATCGCGAAGAGGGTCCCCAGCCGCCCTTCGCCCCTCTCACCCCTCGGCATCAAAGGCATCGCCCACCTCGCGCGGACACCGGACTGTCTTTGAATATAGGGACGGCCCCGGGGGGCGTCAAGGCGCCCCTTACAGAATCGTGAGCGGGGGGCGTGGCGGTGCGGGCGGCGCGAGGTCAGCGGATCAAGAGGAAGGAGCGGTCCCAGCGAGTGCCGCGGAAAAAAGCCCCGGCGCCCGACAGGATGCGGCCGACGGGGCCGGGTCGGCTCCGGGTGGCGGCCTGGACGCCCCCCGGATCGATCCCGTCGAAAGACCAGTAGACCAGAAGGCACCGCCCGACGATGTTCTCGCGCGGGACGAAGCCCCATTCACGGCTGTCGAGGCTGTTGTCGCGGTTGTCTCCCATCACGAAATACTCGCCCGCGGGGATGGAGAGAGCCTCGAAATTGTCGAGGCCGGGCGGCACGCCGCCGGGGTCCTTGTGGTTGCTGTACGGCTCGAGGAGCGGCATGTACCCCTCGGCGCCGGGCTTTCGGACGTAGACGACGCGGTCGACGATCTTGATCGTCTCGCCCGGCAGGCCGATCACCCGCTTGACGTAGTCCTGGCGGGGGTCGTGCGGGTAGCGGAAGACGACGACGTCACCGCGGCGCACCTCGGCGAGCGGCAGCAGGAGGCGCTCGAACGGCAGGGACTGGGGGGCCAGGGCGAACTTGTTGACCAGGATGTGGTCCCCGACCAGGAGTGAGTCCTCCATCGATGGGCTGGGGATCTGGAACGCCTGGATCAGGAAGGTGCGCACGAAGAGGGCGAAGATGAAGGCGATCACCGCCGCCTGCGTGTACTCGAAGACGAATCGCCTGGGCCTCGCCTGCATCGGCATCGGTCGAGTCTACTCCACCTTGAGCAGGGCCAGGAACGCCTCCTGGGGGATGTCGACCCGGCCGACCTTCTTCATCCTTTTCTTCCCTTCCTTCTGCTTCTCGAGCAGCTTGCGCTTGCGGGTGATGTCGCCGCCGTAGCACTTGGCCAGGACGTTCTTGCGCATCGCCGCGACGTTCTCGCGGGCGACGATCTTGCCGCCGATGGCCGCCTGGATCGCCACTTCGAAGAGCTGCCGGGGGATCACCTCGCGCAGCTTCTGCGCCAGGCCGCGCCCCTTCTGGGCGGCGCGCTCGCGGTGCACGATGATCGACAGGGCGTCGATCGGGTCGCCGTTCACCAGGATGTCGAGCCGGACGAGCTCCGAGTCCCACCAGCCGGTGTGGTGGTAGTCGAGCGAGGCATAGCCGCGCGACAGCGTCTTGAGCCGGTCGTAGAAGTCCATCACCACCTCGTTGAACGGCAGCTCGTAGGAGATCAACACGCGGCTGGTGGTGACGTACTTCAGCCCCGTCTGGACGCCGCGCTTGTCCTGGCAGAGGGCCAGGATCCCGCCGACGTAGTCGGGCGGGGTCAGGATCAGCGCCGTGATGACCGGCTCCTCCCACTTGCGGATGTTCTGCGGCGGCGGCAGCTTGGCCGGGTTGCTGACCTCGATGACCGAGCCGTCGGTGGTGGTGACGCGGTAGCGCACCGAGGGGGCGGTGGTGATCAGGCTCATCTCGAAGTGGCGCTCCAGCCGCTGCTGCACGATCTCCATGTGCAGGAGGCCCAGGAAGCCGCAGCGGAAGCCGAAGCCGAGGGCGTCGGAGGTCTCCGGCTCGACCGAGAAGGAGGAGTCGTTGAGGCGCAGCTTGTCGAGGGCGTCCCGCAGGCCGTCGTAGGAGGTCTCGCCGATGGGGTAGAGTCCGGCGAAGACCATCGGCTTCATCTCCTGAAAGCCGGGGAACGGCGCCGTCGTCGGGTTGTTCCGGTCGGTGATCGTGTCGCCGATCTTCACCTCGTGGGAGTCCTTGATGTTGGCGATGAGGAAGCCGACCTCCCCCACCGACAGCGACTCGACCGGGACCAGCTTGGGGGTCAGAAGGCCGATCTCCTCCGCGTTGTAGGCCTGACCGGTCGCCATCAGGGTGATCCGCATGCGGCGCCGCAGGGTGCCGTCGATGATCCGCCCCAGCACGATGACGCCGCGGTAGATGTCGAACCAGGAGTCGAAGACCAGCGCCTTGAGCGGCGCCGCGGCGTCGCCGCGCGGCGACGGGACCTCGCGCACGACCGCCTCCAGGATGTCGCGCACGCCGGTGCCGGCCTTGGCGGAGCAGGGGATGGCGTTGTCGGCGGCGATGCCGATGATGTTCTCGATCTGCTCCTTGACCCGCTCCGGCTCGGCCGACGGCAGGTCGATCTTGTTGATCACCGGCAGGATCGTCAGGTGATGATCGACCGCCATGTAGGAGTTCGCCAGGGTCTGCGCCTCCACCCCCTGCGAGGCGTCGACCACCAGGATCGCCCCCTCGCAGGCCGACAACGACCGCGACACCTCGTAGGCGAAATCGACGTGCCCCGGCGTATCGATCAGGTTCAGGCGGTAGGTCCGCCCGTCGTCGGCGCGATAGTCGAGCGCCACGGAGTGCGCCTTGATGGTGATGCCGCGCTCGCGCTCCAGGTCCATGCCGTCCAGGACCTGGTCGGACATCTCGCGCAGCGTCAGGGCGCCGGTCAGCTCGAGGATGCGATCGGACAGGGTGGTCTTGCCGTGGTCGATGTGGGCGATGATGCAGAAGTTGCGGATCGATTGCGGCTCCATGGGGGGCGGCTCAGATCTCCAGGCCGGGGTCGGCGTTCTGCGACAGGTCGGCCACCTCGCCGCGCGCCAGCTTGCGCCCCCCGACGAAGGCGATCATGGCGGCGTTGTCGACCGCCAGGTTGGGGCTGACGGCGAAGCTCCGAAGGCCGGCGGAGGCGGCCTCCGCCGCGACGCGCGCCCGCAGGAGCGAGTTGCAGGCCACCCCGCCCGACAGGCAAAGCGATCGCACCCGCTCCCGTTGCGCCACGGTCATCAGGCGATCGACCATGAACTCCACCACCGCCGACTGGAACGAGGCGACCAGGTCGCGCGTCGCCTGCCCCGGCTCGGGGGCCGGGTAGGCCGCCGCCAGGTGATGGGCCTGGGCGTGGCGCAGGACCGCCGTCTTGAACCCGGAAAACGAGAAGTCGAGGCTGCCGTCGCTCATCTTCGGGGGAGACAGCCGGACCGCCGACGGGTTGCCGCCGGGGGCCAGGCGGTCGACCACCGGGCCGCCGGGGTAACCGAGGCCGAGGAGCTTCGCCACCTTGTCGAACGCCTCGCCGGCGGCGTCGTCCCGCGTGCGGGCCATCGGGATCACCTCGTCCTCGGTCGGCGAGAGATAGAGCGACGTGTGGCCACCGGAGGCGATCAGGCTGAGGGCCGGGGTCGGCACCTCGCCGTGCTCCAGCCAGACCGATCTCAGGTGCCCCTCGAGGTGATTCACCGCCAGCAGCGGGACGCCGCGCACGTAGGCGATCGCCTTGGCGGTCTGCAGCCCGACCAGGAGCGACCCGACGAGGCCCGGCCCGCAGGTCACCGCCACGGCGTCGATCGCCTCGAGCCCGACCCCGGCCCGCCGCAGCGCCAGGTCGATCACCAGGTCGATCTGCTCGAGGTGATGGCGCGACGCCAGCTCCGGGACGACGCCGCCGAACTCGCGGTGCACCTCGATCTGCGAGGCGACGATATTCGCCAGGATGGCGCGGCCCCGGAGCACGGCGGCCGCCGTCTCGTCGCACGAGCTTTCGATCCCCAGGATCAGCGCCCGGTCCGGGGCCGGCGCCCGCCGCGCGCTCTCTGTGATCGGCATCGTCGCCTCATCCGCGCCCGGAGGCGGGGGCCGCGGCGGCGCCGCACAGGGCGGGCAGGGTCGCCTCGTAGGGTGGGCGGGCGATGCCGCGCTCGGTGATGATGGCGGAGACCAGCCGGTTCGGGGTGACGTCGAACGCCGGGTGAATGGCGGCGACTCCCTCCGGGACGAGGCGCCGCCCGGCGAGGTGGGTGACCTCGTCCAGGGAGCGCTCCTCGATCGGGATGGCCGCCCCGGTCTCGAGGCTCAGATCGACCGTCGAGGTCGGCGCCGCGACGTAGAAGGGGATCCGGTGCGCGTCGGCCAGGACCGCCACCTGGTAGGTGCCGATCTTGTTCGCCACGTCGCCGTTGCGGGCGATCCGGTCGGCCCCGACGAGGCACAGGTCGATCGCCCGCTTCTGGAACAGGTGTCCCGCCATGCCGTCGCAGAGGACGGTCACCGGGATCCCATCCTTTTGCAGCTCCCAGGCGGTCAGCCGGGCCCCCTGCAGGAAGGGACGCGTCTCGTCGGCATAGACGGCGACCTGCTTGCCGGCCTCGACCGCCGCACGCACCACCCCGAGCGCCGTGCCATATCCGGAGGTCGCCAGAGCCCCGGCGTTGCAATGCGTGAGGACGCGGCAGCGCTCCGGAAGCAGGGTGGCCCCGAGACTCCCCATGGAACGGTTGGCGGCCAGGTCCTCCTCCCGGATCAACAGCGCCTCGCGCTTGAGGGCCGCGGCGACCACGGGCCATGGCTCGTACCTGCGGGCCTCGTAGGCGCGGCGCATCCTGTCGATGGCCCAGAACAGGTTGACCGCCGTCGGTCGGGTGGCGGCGAAGAGGCGCGCCAGCCCCTCGAAACGGGCCGATCCCTCCTCGGGGCCTTCCGGCGCGGGGCGCAGGCAGCCCAGGGCGATCCCCAGAGCCGCGGCGACCCCGATGGCCGGGGCGCCCCGGATCGCCATGTCGCGGATCGCCGCGGCGACCTCTTCGGGGGTGCGCAGGCGGAGGTAAGCCTCCTCCCCGGGAAGGAGTCGCTGGTCCAGCATGACGACCCCTTCGTCCGTCCACTCGATCGTCTTGATCATGACGGCGCCATGTTACTGGAAAGGGCCCCGGGGGCGCAAATAACGCCCCATCATCGAAAACCCCGCAACTCCAGATGCTACAAGGCATGCGCCGGGATGGGCAGGGGGGCGGCCGGCCCCGCGGCGGCCCCAGAAAGTCGTTGACAAGCAAGGAGGTTCACCGTATTTGAACCGGGAACAGGTGCCAGTCTGGGTAACGGGAACGTAACGCGCGAAGTCAGCCCGAGGCGCGGAGGTTGCGGCGCGGCGGGCTGCTTTTGTTTCGGGGTGAGGTGATGCGCAGGATCCCTGGCCCGAGAAACCTGGCGCTCGCGGCCGGCGGCGCGACGCTCGTCGCAGCCGGCCTGCTCTTCGGTCTGGCGACCAGCCTGGCCAGTCGCGAACACCCGACCGACGAGGAGCGCTTCGGGACGAGCAGCTCCTGGTACTACTTCCAGCGCACGAAACTTCCGCCTGGCCACGCCAGGATCACCGGGCTCTCTCCCTTCGGCGACCAGTTCAAGGAGAGCGCTCCCCCCGCCGACCGGAGCGGGCTGGTCGCCACGTCGCTCGGCTACCTCGACCTGAGAAACCCGCACGCGCTCGATCGAGTTCCGGCGGGGCTCCTGCGCAAAGCCGAGATCGCCCGTTCCGGGCACGGCGGGCTGGGGGGCGGCACCAACATCGTCCAGGTCTCCGCCGCCGCGATCGAAACGCGGGGTCTGGCCGCCATCGAGGCGGAGCTGCGATCCACCGGACGCGTCGTGGGGATCCTGCCGGAGCGCGCCTTCGTGGTGCGGACGCACGGGCGGGCGGCGATGGAGCGGCTGGGGGCGCTGCCGTTCGTCGAGGCGGCGATGCCGTTCCACCCGGCCTTCAAGATCCCGACGAATCTCGGGCGCGCGCCGATGATCCAGGCGAAGCGCGCTCAGAGCCGCAGCCTCGATCTCCTGGTCACCGCCTGGCCGGGGGCCGAGGCGGAGGAGATCGCCGCCCTGCGCCGCGACGTCGAAGCGCTCGTGGGGCCGGCCGCGGTCGGCGATCACGCCGGAAACGGCACGGTGCTGAGAGTGCAGGCCGACGCCGGGCGCGTCGGGGCGATCGCGGCGCTGGAACCGGTCGCCGGGCTGGAGGAAAACCCGGAGCTGGTGCTGGACAATTCCGAGGCGGTCAGCACCATCATGACCGGCAGCAACGAGGAGAGCCTCGGGGCCCGGCCGTACCATGATCTGGGCCTCGACGGCGGCGGCATCGACACCAACGGCGACGGACGGCGGATCAACGACGGCACCGACCTGGTCCCGCCGCAGCTCGTGGTGGTGACCGACAACGGCCTGAGCTACGACTCGGTGCAATTCTCCCAGACGTCGACCTTCCCCGACACCACGGCGTTCCCCATCGGCCCCCGGCACCGCAGGGTGCACGCCATCCAGACGGTCGCGGACGGCGGCGACACCTGCGACTCGGTCCTGTCGGGAAGCGGCACGCACGGCAACATCGTCGCCGGCGCGATCGCCGGCTACCCGTCCCAGCTCGGCGTCTTCGCCACCAAGACGATCAGCTACGGCCAGCCGACGATCTCGGGGTTCAACCTCGACGGGGTGGCCCGCGGCGCCCGCATCATCATGCAGGACTCGGCGGGTTTCGACCGCTGCACCCTCAGCGAGCTGATCGAGCAGGGGGGGAACGTGGTCCCCGGCAATCTGGACACGCGCCTGCGCGAGGGCCGCGACGCCGGCGACAACGTCCACCTGCACGTGATGCCGTTCGGCACGCCGAACTTCGACAACGCCGTCGAGAACCTGTACAACGGCACCTACTCCCTCGAGTCGGCGCAGCTCGACACCTTCCTGGTCAACAACCGCGACTACATGATCTTCGTCCCGGTCGGCAGCCAGGGAGCCGTCCCGTCCGACGTCGAGATCCGCCGCTATCCCGACCTCTTCGACGGC
>DASTNM010000006.1:0-8110 GCA_035762745.1 Candidatus Polarisedimenticolia bacterium | reverse complement strand
TTCGCGGCCATCATCGTCGGCGCCGCGGCACCCGCGCCTCCGAAGAGCCTGTTGGCGCAGGTGGCCCCCGGGGGCCGCCTGGTCGTCCCGATCGGGGACGCGGTGCGGCAGGTGGTCAAGGTGCTGAAGCGGACCGGTACCGGGGCCCAGGTCGAGGATGGCGACGCCTGCTCGTTCGTCCGCCTGATCGGGCGCGAGGGATTCGGCGAGTGATCACCGACCTGCTCAAGATCCTGAGCGCCTTCATCATCGCGACGATCACCGCCCTCGGCTATTTCGGCGTCTTCATCACCATGGCGATCGAGAGCGCCGCCATCCCGCTGCCGTCCGAAGTGATCATGCCGTTCTCCGGCTACCTGGCCTACACCGGTGTCTTTTCGCTGCACGGCGCCGCCTTCTGGGGGGCCGCCGGGTGTGTCCTCGGATCCTGGGCGGCGTACGCCGTCGCCGCCTGGGGCGGCCGGCCGTTCGTCGAACGTTACGGACGCTACGTCTTCCTGTCGCGCCGCGATCTCGATCTGGCCGAGCGGCTCTTCCGGCGATTCGGATCGCCGATCATATTCTTCAGCCGCCTCATGCCGGTCGTGCGCACCTTCATCTCGCTGCCCGCCGGGCTGGCGCGCATGCCGCTCGGACGCTTCACCCTCTATACCTTCGCCGGCTCCTATCCCTTCTGCTACGCCCTGGCCTGGCTCGGCTACACGCTCGGCGAGCACTGGCACACGCTCGAAAGCTCGTTCCGCAAGTACGACCTCTTCATCGGGACCCTGCTGGCGGCGGGCGCCTTCTTCTGGATCCGGCGGCACATCCTGGCGGAGCGTCGGGCGCCCGGGGAGGTGGGCGAATCGTGAGCGACGCCCCGCCCCACGTCTGGGTCGAGACCGAGGACGAGCTGGCGCGCGCCGCCGAGCGGCTGGCGCGGGCCGGCTCCCTCGCCATCGACACCGAGGCCGATTCGTTCTATCACTATTTTCATAAGTGCTGTCTCATCCAGATCTCGGACGGCGAGACGGCCTACCTCGTCGACCCTCTCGCCCTGCGCCGGCTCGATCCGCTCGGTGAGGTGCTGGCCTCGACGGGCAGCGTCAAAGTGCTGCACGCGGCCGAGCAGGATGTGCTCTACCTGCGGCGCGATTGCGGTTTCACCCTCCTGCCCCTCTTCGACACGATGATCGCGGCGCAGCTCCTCGGCCGGCCGAGCATCGGGCTGGCGCGCCTTCTGGAAGATCACTTCGGCGTCACTCTCGACAAGGGGTGCCAGCGCGACGACTGGTCGCGCCGTCCGCTGTCGGAACGCCAGAAGCAGTACGCGGCGGAGGACGTGCGCCATCTCATCCGCCTGCGCGAGCTCCTGCAGCACGAGCTCGAGGAGAAAGGGCGTCTCGAGTGGGCGCAGGAGGAGTTCGATCTCGTGGCTCTGCGGGCCTGGGAGCCGCGCGCCTTCGACCCCGAGGCGTTCTGGACGGTGAAGGGGGTGCGCGACCTGCCGCCGCGCCAGGCGGCCGTCCTCCGGGAGCTCTACGTCATGCGCGACGAGCGGGCCCGCGAGGGCGACGTGCCGCCGTTCCGCATCGTCTCGGACGAGGCGCTCCTGGCGCTGGCGCGGCTTCTGCCGCGCTCGCCCGCCGAGCTGCAGGGGATCAAAGGAGTGACGCCGCTGGTCCGGCGCCGCATCGGCACCCAGGCTCTCGCGGCGGTGCGGCGCGGCCTTGAGGTTCCCGAATCGGCCCTGCCGATCCCGCCGCGGGGGCGAGGGCGCCGGAAGAGCTCGACGAGCCAGGCGCGCCTCGAGCGACTGCGAGACTGGCGCAAGACGCTGTCCGCCGATCTTGGCCTGGACCCGGGAGTCCTCTTCCCGCAGTCGACCCTGGAGGCACTCGCCGTGAGCGGCCTCGCCGGTCTCGACCACCCCGAGGCGATCCCGGGGCTGCGCCGCTGGCGCCGTGGCCTGATCGCCCCCGAGGCGGGACGGCTTCTCGCCTGACCGGCGCCATGGAGAAGGGAAGGAGCCGGCGTTCGGCCTGGCAGTCGCTGCTGGCGCCGGCACGGGTCGTGGGGATCGCCCCGACCGTTCCCGCGCCGCCCGTTGCCGGCGCGACCAGGCTGATCGGCCGGGCGCTGCGCGCCTCGGGCCTGACCCGGTTCCTGCGGGCGGCCGCCTCCGGGGGGGCGCCGGTCACCATCGTCGTCAACGATCCGCACCGTGCCACCGACTCGCGGAGCGCGTTGCGGGCGATCCTGGAGGCGGCGGATCGCCTTCCACGGCCACCGCGCTTTCGCCTCCTGGTGGCGGCCGGCAGCCACGCCTTCGGCACGCTCGAGCGACGGCGGCACGAGCGGGCGATGCTCGGACGCCTCCACCAACGCTTCACCGAGGTCGCCTGGCACGACGTCCGCCGCCCCGGCGCGCTGCGCCGGGTGGGCCCCTATCGCCTGCACCGCCTCGTGGCCGAGTCGCGGTTCATCCTCGCCGTCGGCAGCCTCGAGCCGCATTACTTCGCCGGTGTCACGGGGGCCCACAAGACCCTCACCGTGGGCGTGCTGTCGTTGTCGGACCTGTGCCGCAACCATTCGCGTGCCATGTCGATCCACGCGGCGCCCCTGGTCCTCGAGGGGAACCCGATCTTCGACGGGATCCGCCGCGTGCTGGCGGCGCTCGAGCGCGGCGGCCGCCGCCTGTTCACCGTCAACGAGGTCCTCGTGGCGGGCCGGGTCGTCGGTTGCAGCGCCGGTCCTCCACTGCGAGCGCTGCGGCGTGGCCTGCCGCTGGTGCGGCGCGTCCATGCGCGCCGCACGCGGCGGCCGGTCGACCTCATCGTGGCGCGTGTCGCGCCACCCCTCGACCGGACCCTGTACCAGGCCGACAAGGGGATCAAGAACGTCGAGGGGGCGGTGCGCGACGGCGGGGTCATCCTCCTGGAGGCGAGCTGCCGGGACGGCGTCGGGCCCGATCGCTTCCTGCGCCTGCTGGGCGAGGGGCCGGATGAGGCGGCCTGCCGATCCCTGGTGCGGAGCCGGGGGTACCGGCTCGGCGATCACAAGGCGATCCGGCTGCGCCGTTTGACCGGGTCGCGACGGGTCCGCCTCGGGATCGTCTCGCGCGGGATCTCCGAGGCGGCGGCGCGCCTCCTGCACGCGAGGCGCTTCGCCGGCCCCGGCGCGGCGGCCCGCTGGGCGCTCGATCTCGTGAAGCCCGCGAGCGGCAGGGCACACCTCACGGCCCTCGTCGTCGAGGACGCCGGCAATGTGGCGCTGCGCATCGGTTGACATCCGGACATTCGCCACTCGACGCAGCTCCCGCCGCGAGCCTTGACCGTCCTCGGGCGGCTCGCATAGAATCCGCTTTCATCGCCGGAAAGGTCGGGGCGTAGCGCAGCCTGGTAGCGCACTTGGTTCGGGACCAAGGGGTCGGTGGTTCAAATCCACTCGCCCCGACCATGAATCTTCATCCCATGAAAGCCACTCGTCTGATGATCGAGGGGACCGTCCAGGGAGTCGGATTCCGGTACTTCGCGCAGCGCGTCGCCACCGGCCTGGGTCTCACAGGTTATGTGCGCAATCTTCCGGACGGCCGCGTCGAGGCGGTCGCCCTGGGGCCACCGGAGGCGATTCGCTCCTTGATCCACGAGTTGCGCCGTGGCCCGCGCGGGGCGCGCGTCGGCGGAATCGAGTCGTCCCAGATCGATCTCGACGAGGCATCGCCGGGGTTCGAGATCCGCCACTGAGCGGGGAAGCCGGTCCCCGCGCGAGAGGAGAAGATCCCGTGGATCTGCGCCGCCTCATCAGGGAAGTGCCCGATTTCCCGAAAAAAGGGATCGTCTTCAAGGACATCACGCCGCTCTTGCAGAATGGCGCAGCGCTGCGACAGGCGCTCGACAGCCTTGCGGAGAGCTTCCGGGGGCGCGGCATCTCGAAGGTGATCGGAATCGAGTCGCGCGGCTATATCTTCGCCCCGGCCATCGCCCTGAGTCTCGAGGCCGGCTTCGTCCCGGTGCGCAAGCCCGGGAAGCTGCCCTGGAAGACCGCCTCGGAGGAATACTCCCTCGAATACGGGAAGGATCGCCTGGAGATCCACATCGATGCGCTGCAGGCGGGAGAGAAGGTCCTGATCGTCGACGACCTGCTGGCGACCGGCGGCACCGCCTCGGCCACCCGGAAGCTGGCGGAGCGCCTGAAGGCCGTCGTCGTGGGGGCGGGGTTCCTCGTGGAGCTCGAGTTCCTCGCGGGCCGCTCGCGCCTGCCGGGAATCGACGTCGTCAGCCTGATCCAGTACTGATCCGCAGGCGCCGACCGGTTCAGCGGCCCGGGTCGACCACCCCGGCCCCTCCGGGGCCACGCGGGTCGGCGGCGGCTTCCAACGCGCCATCGGGACGGCGGCGCACCACGTCCACCTCGCCGATTCTCCAGTCGGCGCCGCGCAGCCGGTGACCACGCCGCTCCAGCTCGGCGGCCGCTTCCGGAGCGAGTGCCCCCTCTTCGACGACGACCTGATCCGGCAGCCACTGGTGATGCAGGCGCGGCCGCGTGACCGCCTCGAGAAGGGCCTCTCCATCGACCGTCAGGTCCAGGAGGACCTGGAGGGTGGCGGTGGGAATGCGCGATCCCCCCGGGGACCCGAGGGCGATCTCCTCCCCGCCGCGCCAGGCGATCGTCGGGCTCATCGAGGAGAGCATCCGCTTGCCCGGGGCGACCGCATTGGCCTCGCCCTGGATGAGCCCGAAGGCGTTCGGCAGGCCCGGCGCGGTGGTGAAATCGTCCATCTCGTTGTTCAGGAAGAATCCCGCCCCGGGAACGTTCAGGTAGCATCCGAACCAGCCGTTGAGCGTGGTCGTGAGCGCCACCAGGTCGCCCCGGTCGTCGATGATCGAGAGGTGTGTGGTCTCCGCCGATTCCGCGGCCGCGGGGACGGGTCGCGGCTCGACCGCCGCGGAGGGGGTGGCCCGGGCGCGGTCGATCCCGGCGGCCCGAGTGTCGAGCCACGCGGAGGAGAGGAGATCCGGGGCGTCGGCGTGCGTGGTCGAGGGATCACCCAGCAGGAATCGATCGGCATAGGCTCGGCGCCAACTTTCGATCATGAGATGCGCCCGCTCGACCCCGAAGCGGGGGAGTCGCTCCCAACCGAGACGCTCCAGGAGCCCGGCGCTTTCGGCGAGGATCAGGCCGCCCGAGGAGGGCAGGCGCATCGCGGCCACCTCCCAGCCGAAGACGCGGAAGCGCAGCGGCTCGCGCCAGACCGGGTGGTAGGAGGCCAGATCGCCGGCGGTCAGTACGCCGCCATGGCTCCTGGAGGCGGACACGATGGCCGCCGCCACGGTCCCGCGGTTGATCGCCTCGGGTCCCTTCGCGCCGTAGGCGGCGAGCGTGGCGGCGAGATCCGGGAGGCGCAGGTGCGTGCCGGGCTCCGGCGGCTTCCCTCCCACCAGCCAGACAGCCGCGCTCTCCGGGTAGCGGGCCAGCGAGTCCCGCTCCTCGTCGAGAGCCGCGCGCAGGCGCGGCGTCACGTCGAAGCCGTCCTGAGCCAGCCGCAGCGCCGGGACGACGACCCGCGACCAGGGAAGCCTGCCGAACCGGCGGTGAAGCTCAAAGAGCCCGTCAGGCGACCCGGGCACCGCCGCGGCCAGCGGTCCAACCCAGGAGGCGTCGGCGATCTTCTTGCCGTCACGATCGAGATACATGTCGCGCCGCGCAGCCGCCGGGGCGGTCTCGCGAAAATCGAGCGTCGACACCTCATCCCCCGTCTTCACGACGGCGAAGCCGCCACCGCCCAGATTGCCCGCCTGGGGATGGACCACCGCAAGGGCCAGAGCCACCGCGACCGCGGCGTCGACGGCGTCTCCCCCCGCCTTCAATATCTCGAGCCCCGCCTCCGTCGCCGCCGGTTCCGCCGAGGCGACGGCGCCACCCTTCCCGGTGGCGTAGGCGGAAACCGTCACCGGCGGGGCGCTCGAGGGAGCCCGGGGCGCCGGCATTCCCAGGCAGGAGATTTGGAGCACCGCGGCCAGGGCGGCGGCGATCAACAGGGCGGACCGGGAACCCGCTCGGGGCGACTCGACGTGCCGGGCTCTGCTCACGCACTGACCTCCCTTGGGCGGGGAGTCTGACATAGCTGCGGCCGCGGGGGTGAGAGAATCGTGGCTGGACTTCCCTCCACTTCGACGCGGCGGGCGGGTCAGCTGGTATATGATGGGGACCCGCGAGGCTCGGCCGGCCGGTCCCCGCGGCCGCTGGTGAAGGATCGCGGACGACATCACGGGCCTGTAGCTCAGCTGGATAGAGCAGCGGATTCCTAATCCGCGTGCCGGAGGTTCAAGTCCTCTCAGGCCCACCAGCCATTTCCAGCGCCGGCGCGGTGGAGTGTGTGGAATGAAGAAAGACGAACGGCACCAGCTGAAGAGGGACGAGCTGCTCACGGTGATCGAGAGGGGCGCTCTCTATTTTGCGGACCACGCCCGGCAGGTCAGTCTGATCGCCGGGGCCGCCGCGGCGCTGGCGCTCGCGGGATTCGCCCTGACGACCTGGAGCGGCAGCCGGGATGAGCGAGCGTCGCTTCTCCTCGGCAATCTGATCCGGACTTACAGGGCGCCCGTGGCCGCCTCGCTCGAGGCGATCCAGCAGGCCCCCTCGGGGGTGCACACCTACGGCTCCACCGACGAGCGGGACCGACGGGTGCTCGAGCTGGCGGACGAGATCCTGGCGAAGCATGCCGGGGCGCGCTACGCTCCCAAGGCTCTCTACTACAAAGGACTGGCGCTGACCGCCCTGAAGAGAACCGACGAGGCGTCGCAGACGTTTGACGAGCTGCTGCGTCGCTACCCCGCCGACTTCATCGCTCCGATGGCTCGTTTCAGCCTGGCGCGTCTGCGCGAGACACAGGGGAAGCGGTCGGAGGCGCTGATCCAGTTCCAGGCTCTCGCGGATGACGCCCGCGCCCTCTTCCCGCGTGCGGAGGCGCTCCTGGGGATGGCGCGCTGCCAGGAGGGGTTGGGGAATCGGCAGGAGGCCCTGAAGACCTACCAGAGGATCCTCAGCGACTACCCCGACTCAGACTATCAGGGCGAGGCGCGCCGCAAGGTCCAGGAGCTCTCCTGAGGGGCGTTCGATGCGCCGCTTCGTGAACATGGCGAAAAGCGGCCGCATGGCAGCGCATCGGAGACCCGAGCCGCGACCGCCGCGGATCGAGTCGTCCGGTCCCGCCTCGGCGCGATCGAAGTCAGGAAACGCGCCCGGGTTCCGGCTCCGACGACGGCGGCGCGGGGGAGTTTGAGGCCTTAGAACGGGATGTCGTCCTCGGGCGGCGGTCCCTGCTCCTCGGAAACCACCTCGCGCGCCCCGCCCGAAGATGGCCCGCGCCCCTCGCCCGATTCGGGGCGCCCGAGCATCACCACGCGCATCGCCTTGATCTCCGTGGTCGACCGCTTGTGCCCCTCTTTATCGTCCCACTGGCGGGTTTGCAGCGACCCCTCGACGTAGACCTGCTTGCCCTTCGAGAGATGCTCGCGGACGATCTCGGCCTGCTTCCCCCACACCACGATCCGGTGCCACTCCGTCCGTTCCTGGCGCTCGCCCCCTTTGTCGGTCCAGACCTCATTGGTGGCCAGTGTGAAGTTGGCAACGGCCGTGCCGTTTTGCGTATAGCGCACCTCGGGATCCCGGCCCAGATTGCCGATGAGGATCACCCTGTTGACGCTCGCCATGACTGTACCCCCTGTGTCTGCCGATCGGTTCCACGGTTAGCGTACCACAACCGGCGCGCCGTACGCTGTTGCAACGGTGGTGGGCGCCACGTAGAATCCCCCCGCCTCGTGGCGTTCGGGGCGTGGCGGCGACATGAGCGAGAAGCACCACGGATTGATCCGCGCGGCCGGGTCGATGAGCGTCATGACGATGCTCAGCCGAATCGCCGGCTATTTTCGCGACAACCTGCAGGCCACGATCCTCGGCGCGGCGAACTCCTCCGACGCCTTCGTCATCGCTTACCGCATTCCGAACATGCTGCGCCGCCTGCTGGCCGAGGGGGCGCTCACCTCCGCCTTCGTGCCCACCTTCGCGCGCTACATGAAGGGCGACGACCGCGACGCCGTGTGGCGCCTGGCCGGGTCGGTGCTCTACG
>DASTNM010000005.1:0-4934 GCA_035762745.1 Candidatus Polarisedimenticolia bacterium | reverse complement strand
GGGAAACTGAGCGCGCGCTTCAACGTCGGCGGCCGGCCGACGGCACCGACCGGGCGCGCCACGCTGGAGGCCGGGCCGGTCACGCTGGAGGGGGTGCCCTTCGAGACTCTGAAGGGAGCGCTGGCCATCACGCCGCAGGAGTTCGAAGCGCGCTCCCTCACCCTGGCGCAGGGGGGTGGATCGCTGGTGTTCGACGGGCGGATTCCGATCCGCGCGGAGTCGAGCCCGACGCCCGGCGGCGCGGCCGAGGGAGAGGGGACGAAGTCGGACCAGCTGTCGATCAGCGGCCGCGGTCTCGATCTGTCTCGCTGGGCGGGGACCGTGACCGGGCTCGGCGTCGAAGGGACGGCGACGGTGGAGGGCTCGATCCGGGGGGCGATCACGGCGCCGGTGGGGTCGCTCACGATCCGTGGCAGCCGGCTGAGGGGTGCCGGGGCCGACGTGGGCGAGGCGGTCATCGAGGCCGACTTCGTCGCCGACGCGATCGAGCTCAAGGCCTCGATCCCGCAACGGGGCGTCGCGGTCGAGGGGCGCGTCGGACTCGGCGAGGGGAGGCCGGTCGACCTTCGCGCCACTTTGTCGGAGACCCGGGTACGCGGCGCGGAGATTTTCCCGGACGCCCCTGAGGACGTGGCCCTCGTCGTCTCGGGGCGGCTCGAAGTCCAGGGTCCCATGGCGCGTCCGCGCGAGCTGCGGGCCCGGGCGACGCTGCCGGCGCTTGCCTTCGAGGCGGGCGGCATCAGCCTGACCGCCGAGGGGCCGGCCGTGCTGACCCTGGAGCAGGGCCGGGTGCGTCTCGCGCCGCTCGTGCTGTCCGGCAACGGCACGCAGATCGAGATGAGCGGTGAGGCCGCGCCGCTCGACGGAGGGCGCCTCGACGCCGGTGCGCGCGGCACATTCGATCTGCGCCTCCTGCGCTCGATCCTGCCCCGGCTGCAGGCGACCGGAACGGGCGAAATTCTCCTGGAGATCAAAGGGACGCGGGACAGCCCCGACCTGCGCGGCAGCCTGCGCGTCGCCGCCGAGGCGATCCGTCACCCCGGTCTCCCTTTCCCGCTCGACGGCGTCGACGGTCGGGCCGTGTTCGACGGCTCGACGATGCGCATCGAGGCGCTGCGATTCATGGCCGGCGGCGGCCCGATCGAGGCGACGGGGGAGGTGCAGCTGGCGCCGGCCGCCACCGGTCTCCTGCCCCGCACCGTCAGCCGGGGGGAGATCCACTTCAAGGGGAAGAACGTCAAGGCCGATCTCCCCGAAGGGTTCCGCTCGGTCTTCGACGTCGACCTGGCCCTCCGGCTCGACGCCGAGGGCGCCACCCTCGGCGGCCGGATCGACCTGGTCAAGGGGGTCTACAACCGTGACTTCCGGATCGAGTCGACGCTCGTGGGCGGACGGAGCGCCGGTCTCTTCGACCTCCCGCAGCCACAGGGGACCCTGGCCGACCTGAAGCTCGATCTGACGATCGCCGCCGCCGGGGAGGTCTGGCTGCGCAACGACTTCGCCACCATCGAGGGACAGGGTGAGCTGAAGGTCGGCGGCACCGTGGCACGTCCCCGGGTCGCCGGCCGCATCACCGCCGTCGAGGGGGGGACGCTCCGGTTCCGCAAGGTCCGCTACAGGGTCGGGAACGGCACGGTCGACTTCGCCGACCCCGAGCGGGTCGCGCCGCGCTTCGATCTGCAGGCGGAGACCACGGTGGCGGAGTACCAGGTGACGTTGCACGTCGAGGGGACCCTCGACGACTTCCGCTACGAGCTGACCAGCTCCCCGCCGCTGCCCCAGCAGGAGATCGTCGGCCTGCTGTTGACCGGCCACACGCTCGGGACGCTCACCGGAGCGGTCGGGCCCGAGGGGCAGGTGCTGGCGGAGGAGACGGCCACCGCCTACCTGAGCGGCCGGCTGAGCGAAGAGCTGACCCAGAGACTGTCGGGGCGATCCGGCCTCGACCTGATCTCCATCAACCCGCTGCAGGTCAACGCTCAGGGAGACCCGACGATGCGGGTCACGATCGGCAAGCAGGTGACGCCCGATCTCTACGTCACCTACTCGAACAGCCTCGGGTCGAGCCAGGGCTCGATCTACCAGCTCGACTATTCCCTGGGGCGCGACTTCAAGCTGACCAGCCTGCGTGACCGCGACGGGTCGATCGGCGGCGACGTCAAGTTCATCAGACGTGGCCGGCCGCCGTCGCTGCCGGCGCTCGAGGGACCGGCGACCTCCACGATCAAGCGGAGCGCTCTCGGAGCGGTGCGTCTCGAGGGGCACCTGCACTTCAGGGAGTCGAAGGTGCGCCGCCAGCTGCGGCTGCGGGAGGGCCGCCCCCTCGATCGCGCGGCGGTCAACGACGGGGTGGAGCGGCTCCTGGCGCTGTACCGCGACCACGGCTTCCTGATGGCCGAGGTGGAAGCCCGCGAGGTCCCGGAGGAGGACGGAGGGCGCGTGGGGCTCCAGGTGAGCGTCACTCCGGGACAGCGCATCGACATCCGTCTCGAAGGGACGCGCAACCGGGAGGGTCTGCGGCAGAAGGTGGCGCCGTACTGGCAGAAGGGGATCTTTCTCGAGGACATCGTCGACGCGGCGAGCGGCCGGCTGAAGACCTACTTCAGGGATCGTGGCTACCTGTCGGCCGAGGTCACTTCGGAGGTGCGGCGCAACGACGACGAGGTGTTCCGGGTCCTCTTCTCGGTCCGCCGCGGGCCCCGGGTCAGGGCGGACGAGGTGCGAATCACCGGGGCGCGGCAGATCCCCGAGAAGCAGGTCCGCAAGATCCTGCACACCGCTCCCGACACCCTGTTCTCACGCGGCATCGTGCGCAGCGCGAGGCTGCGGGATGACGCGGCCGCCGTGCGCGCGCTCTACCTGTCGCGGGGCTTCCCCGAGGTGGTCGTGCCCATGCCCGAGGTCGTTCTGGACGACTCGGGAAGAAGGGCCGCCGTGGTCCTGCACGTCGACGAGGGCCCGCACGTCACCCTGCGTCGCCTGGTCTTCGAGGGGAACAGATCGCTGTCGACGGACAATCTGGAGACCATCGCCGCCCTGCCCCCGGGTTCGCCCTATACCACCGAGACCGTCGAAGCGGCGTCGGCGCGGCTGCGCCGGGCCTACGACGATGCGGGGTTTCCGGACGCCCGGCTCGACCACAGGCTGCAGCCCGGTGAGACCCGCGAGTCGGAGCGCCGGGATGACCTTGTCTTCCAGGTCCAGGAGGGGCGCTTCCAGACGATCGCCGCCGTCGAGATCAACGGCAACCTGATCACACGCGATGACGTCATCCGCAAGGCGCTGGCGGTGACGCCGGACCACTCGCTGAGCCGCGCCGACCTGCTGTCGAGCCAGACGCGCCTGTACCAGCGGGGGATCTTCAGCTCGGTGGAGGTCGAGACCGCGCCGGGCGGCGGGGAGAGAGCGGAGGGGGCCGAGCCGCGCGTCGTCAAGGTGGCGGTGCGCGAGGCGGCGCCGCTGAACCAGGTGTTCGGCATCGGGTACGACAGCGAGGAGAAGGCGCGCGGCCAGTACGAGATCGCCAACCGCAACATTCTCGGCAGCGGCCGCTACCTCGGCCTGCAGACGCGCGCCAGCAACCTCCAGGAGCACGTCTCTCTTCTGTACCGCGAGCCCGGGGTGCTCGGCGGCAACTACGAGGCGCTGGCGTCGGCCTTCTGGGAGGACGAGGAGCGCCCGGCCTTCGACGTGCGCACGGTCGGCCTGTCGCTCCAGGCGAGCCGGCGATTCACCCGCGCCACCCGCACGCTCTACCGCTATTCGCTGAAGGACGTCGACCTGTCGAACGCCGCGGCGATCTTCGAGGGCTCGACGCTCCGGCTGTCGAGTCTGTCGGCGTCCGCCGTGCACGACACGCGCGACGCGCCGTTCGATCCGCTGCGCGGGCATTACCTGAGCGGCGAGGTGCAGTATTTCGGCCGCAGCATCGGGTCGGAAGCGGAGTTCGCCAAGCTCTACGGCCAGGTCTACTACTTCCGGGAGGTCCTGCCGAAGACGGTCTGGGCGCAGGCGGTGCGGGCGGGCGCCGCCATCCCGCTCGGGCGCTCCAAGGCGGACCCGACGCTGACGGGGGACGCGCTCTCCGGCGTGCCCCCCTCCGAGCGTTATTTCGCCGGTGGCGACACGACGGTGCGCGGCTTCGCGCGCGATCGCCTCGGTCCGCTCGACGCCAGCGGCGATCCGATCGGAGGGGAAGGACTCTTCCTGCTCAACGAGGAGTTGCGCTTCCCGATCTTCCGCATCCTGCAGGGAGTGGTCTTCTACGATGCCGGCAATGTCTTCCGGACGCTGGCCGATTACGATCCGACCGACCTGCGCCAGGTCCTCGGTGCCGGTCTGCGGCTGGCCACCCCGATCGGTCCGTTCCGCTTCGAGTACGGCTCTCTCCTGAACCGGAGGGATGGCGAGCCGGGGCACAAGTTCTTCATCTCGATCGGCCAGGCGTTCTGAGGTGTGACGCGCTCCCGGGCGGGGCGATCAGGTCGCTTCGCGCCGGGCGAGCCGCGCCAGTCGCTCTCCCGGGAAGGCGGTGACGATCTCGGCCACGACGGCCTCGGCCACGCTCGCCGCGGTCCCGGGCCGCTCCTCCGGCGGTCCCCACCGGAAGCCGGCCTGGTACGCCTCCGCCGCGGTGTCGCCGTCGAACATGGCGGCGGCGTCGATCGCCTCCTGGAACTCGGTCGGGAGCTGCCGGCTGGCCCGCTCGTTTCCCTCCGACGCCCGCACGGCGTAGGGACTCTCCTTCCAGTACATGATGCGAACCTGCGCCATCCCGTCGCCCCCCAGCCCCGTTTCATATCGCGCGACCATTCGAGGCCTCCCGATTCTATCCCGTATCCCCGTGGTCGTCCCCAGGGCCAGTGCCCGAGATCCCTCCGGTGCGCCGGGGCGGCGGGCCACCGCCTCGCGGGGCACGCGGTCGCGGCGCCCGG
>DASTNM010000004.1:0-3336 GCA_035762745.1 Candidatus Polarisedimenticolia bacterium | reverse complement strand
TTCGAGCATCTCGGAGGTCATGTCGACGCCGATCACGCGCCCGCTCTCACCGACCTGCCGGGCCGCGAGGAAGGCGTCGAGGCCGGCTCCCGATCCGAGATCGAGGACGGTCTCGCCGGGGCGCAGGTCGAGGAAGGAGATCGGGGCGCCGCAGCCGGCCCCCAGGTTCGCTCGTCCCGGAACCGCCGCCAGCTCCGCGGCGCCGTAGCCGATCCGTTGCGAGACCTCGTCCTCGGCTCCCGCCTGGCCGCAGGCGGAAGCCGGTCCCTTGTTTCCCGCCCCGCAGCAGGCGCTTTCGGCGCCGGCTGCGATTCGTCCATAACGCTCGCGCACCTTCTCGACCAGCCGCTCGGGATCGGCCGGCACCGTGCCGGGATCGGGTCCGCTGCCGCCCGGGGCCGCGCCGATTCGATCGATCTCGGTCCCAGGGACATTCTTGCTCCGTGTTCTCATGGTGTTTGCCTCCTCGCGCGGGAGCGCTCCCGCGGAAAATCCTGTATCAGGTGATCGAACGCGCCGGGACAGCACGACTCGGTGGCCGCGCGCACGGCGCGCAGAAGATCCTCCAGCCCGGAGAGGGCCCGACGGTCGTGGCCACGCGGCAGACGCTCCAGGATCTCTCCGGCGAACGCCTCCTCCTGCCGCTCGAGCCGGGCCGCGACCGCGCGTCCCGCGGCCGTCAGGACGACGCGTGCCGAGCGGGCGTCGCCCGGGTCGGCGGCGCGCGCCACGAGAGAGCGCCCCTCCAGGCGGACCAGGTTGCGGGTCAGCGTGCTGGGGGTGATCCCCAGGCGCAGGCCGAGCGCGCCCAGGCGCATCCCTCGCTCGCGGCGCAGCGCCTCGAGCGTCGCCGCCTGGGCGACCGTCATGCCGCAGCAGGAGACGTCGGCCCGTTCCGAGATGGAGAAGCGCCGCACCAGGGCGCGGATCGCCGCCATCAGGCGGCGGGCGTCGCGCCGGCGGCCGGGAGAGGGTGGGCGTCGCGCCGGCAGGGTCCTGGTCGTCATGATATGTAATTGTAGTATACAAATATAATCTGTCAAGCGAAAAGTGTTCACGAAGCGGCGGGCCGGTGGGGAGGGGAGAGCGGATCGGCTATAATCACCGGCGCCGACGGTGCGGCGCATCCCGATGACCGAACGCCTCTGGACCATCAAGGACCTGGCCCGCTTTCTCCGCTACGAGGACCCCGAGGTCCGGTACTGGGCCGCCGACCGGCTGGCCCGCTGCCACCCGGAGGAGGCCACCGATCTCCTCGCGCCCTATCTCTTCGACGAGCACGACCTGACGCCCGAGCTGGTCGCCGGCCATCTCGGCCGGCACGGCGGGGCGGCCCATGCCCAGCAGCTCAGGCGCGGCTTCCGCACGCTCCGAGGCATGCCGGCGGCGCGCTCGCTGGAGGCGCTGGTGCGGCTGCGCGTCCCCGAGTCGATCGACCTGGCGCGCGAGGCCTTCGAGCGACGCGATTTCGATGAGGAGTGCTGGGCCTCGGTCCTCGAGGCCCTCTCCGATCGCAGCGATCCCCCGTCGCGCGCCGTGCTTCAGGAATTCTTGAAGAAGCGGGCCGACTGGTTCGGGTCGCCGACGATCCTGCGCTCGGCCCTCAAGGTGACCGGGCCGGGCGAGTACCGCCCGGTGCTGCAGTCCTTGATCCGTTCGCTGCAGTGGCGCGGCGCGGGGGGCGGCACCGGCGGCGGCGACGCGGGCGAATCGTTCCGGGTGCTGATGGATCACCTGCAAATCGACGATTGCGGCTGGTGCTTCAGGACCACCCTCAGCGGCCGGATCGATTTCGGGCGCACGCTCAAGGCGCTGGAGTCGAACTACGACTGCGACCTGCGCGGCGCTCTGGACGGAGCGACCTGCGACAGGATCTCCACCGCGCTTCTGGCGGGCGCCTACGACGCGAGCGCCGCCATCCTCGCCGAGGCGGTGCGCCAGGGCGCCCGGGCGGCGAGGCGCGCGCCGGGGGACGACCTCGCCGACCGGATCGTCGAGGCGGCGGCCTTCTGGGCCGACCCGGAGCGGGCGCAGGCGATCGAGGGGCTCGGGCCGCACCTGCGCGAGTGGGTCGTCGGATTCCTGCTTTCGGCGGTCGTCAAGATGGCCCGCTACCGCAACTACAACCTCGAGGTGCGGCGCGCGGCGGGCGACCTCGGGGCGCTGCTCGCCCTGATGGAGATCGAGACCTCGCTGCTGCTCGAGCGGTTGCCGCAGGCGATCCGGGCGGTGGTCGAGGCCGCAGGACCCGCAGGCGGCGTCGAGCGCTCCGCAGCGCGGCGCGCGGTCGGGGAGCGCTGCCTCGCGATCCTCGCCGCGCGCGGCCCGTTCTTCCCCCAGGGAGCGGCGCTCGAGACGCTGGGCGAGCTGCGCTCCCTCGGCGCCATCAATGAGATCATCGATTTCCTGTCCGAGGAGAACTCCTATCTCTACGAGGCGGCGGAGCATGCCCTGGCCAAGATGGAAGGGGCGGTCGTCGAGCCGGCGCGGGCCCGCCTCGAGGCGGGAAACCTCGACGAAGACGCGGGGCACAGCCTGCTGGTCATCCTGTGCGAGGCGGGCACGAAGGAGGCGCTGCGGCTGGTCCTCGATCACCTCGATTTCTTCGTCGAGGCGGCCGGCGCGGGGGATGCCGCGCGCTGGATGTCGCTCTTCGGGGCGCGCGAGATGATCGAGCCGCTGCGCCGCAACCTGCCCCAGGATACGGCCCTCGTCGGCCAGGCGATCCTCCTGCTGGCCGGAATCCACAACGTCCGGGTGCCCGAGGAGGCGGCGATCCGCAAGGCGATCGACGACTTCTGGAAGGAGCGGCCGGAGGGCGGTGAGGACAGCGGCGAGCCGGGCCCCGGCGACGGCTCCGACAAGTACCTGATGTGAGCGGCCTGCGAGGCGTTGCGGCGGTCCCGGCGATCCTCCTTCTGGCGGTGGGCGCGGCTTTCTCTCGGCCGGGCGACGCGCCCGGCGTCCCAGAGTCGCCGGGCTCATCGAACAAGAAGAGCGCCTCCGCCAGCGGGCCGACCGCCTCCGCCCCGGCCGCTCCCACTCCGGTCCCGCCGTCGACCCTGCGTTTCGCCCCGCGGGCCCGCCGCCTGAGCACCTACACCAACGTGGTACGCCTGGAGATCACGACGCGTGACGTGACCTTCGAGGCCCCCCCTGCCTACCAGCAGAGCTTCGCCTTCTGGAGCGGCAGGATGAAAGGGCAGACGAAGACGGAGTTGTTCCAGCTGCAGACCCTCACACAGGAGCGCGCCGGCGACGGCACCGTGCCGTTCAAGCGGACCCTGCCGCGCTTCCAGGTCGAGATTCAGAAGGATGGAGGTCCCCCCCAGGAGC
>DASTNM010000003.1:0-6238 GCA_035762745.1 Candidatus Polarisedimenticolia bacterium | reverse complement strand
CGGCGACTCGAGATCGAGTCGATGGCCGCGCGGATCGCGTCGAGCTCGGTGACGGCGCCCGCCTTGGTGTTGAGGGCGGTCGTGGTCACCGTGACGCCGCTGCCGGAGCCGGTCAGGCCCAGGCCGCCGCTGGCGGAGCCGATCGCGGTCAGCGCCGTGGTGCTGAGCGTGATCGTGTTGGCGGACGCCGTCGCGGACGCGCCGACCTGCACGTCGAGCGTGGCGCCCGTCGAGCCGAAGAGGATCCGGCCGTTGAAGTCGACCGACAGGCTGATCCGGTTGATCTCGCGCAGGATCTCCTGGTACTCGTTGTTGATGGCGGCCTTCTCGTTACCGGAGTCCTGTCCCGAGGTGTCGGACGCGGCCTGCTCGGCCAGCGCCACGGAGCGCTGCAGGAGGCCCGAGATCTCCGCCAGGGCGCCGTCGGCCACCTGCACCATGCCGACGCCGTCGTTGGCGTTACGGACCGCCTGGTTGAGGGCGGCCACGTCGGCCCGCAGGCTGTCGGCGATCGCCAGACCGGATGCGTCGTCGGCGGCGGAGTTGATCCGCAGCCCGGACGACAGCCGCTCGAGGGTCTTCGACAGACCGCGGTTCGTGCCGGTCAGTTTGTTGAGGGCGTTCAACGCCCCGACGTTGTTGATGACTGAGAAACTACTGGCCATGCGCCATACCTCCCTGGTTTTCTGCCGCGGCGTCCGTGCCGCGGTGGCCACCGAAGGGGGCGGCCGGCCCTGGCGTGGATCAGGCCACCATGGCCTTGACCCACATACGGACCGATCATCGGCCCCCCCGGGAGGAACTTGAGACTACTCGGGCGCTCCCTGATCCCCTCGCAGCGCCTGCCGCTGCAGGTCGTAGATGTAGCGGATCAGCCTCTCCTGATCCTGTCGGTGGATCGCCACGAAGCGCAGGCCGTACTGTCCAGCCTGTGGACGATCCTGCCGGACCACCTCGGCGAGGACCCGCAGGGGAGGGAGAGAGGAGGCATCGTCTTCGATGCGGAGATCGAGGAGGGCTCCGGTTGCCAGCATGACGCCGCCGGTGTCGAGGAGGCCGCCGCTGCCGGAGAGGTTGAGCAGCTCGGCGACCTGCATCGGCCCGTCCCGCTCCTCCAGCCGGGCCCGCATCCGGGCGATCTGGTTGGCGAGATCGAGAATCGCCCGTGCCAGGAGCCCGTTCGGGCTCGACAGGGCGGTCGAGGCCAGCTCGCGCAGGCTCTCCTCCTCCTCCGGCCCCCAGATCGATGGACTGCGATGGATCTGATCCCTGAGGAGGGCGTAGACGGGGCGCTCCAGGACGAGGAAGCGGGCCTTGAGGTGGACATCGACCCGGGCGAAATCGCGCTTGCTGGCGAGGTCGGGATTCTCGTCCATCGTTCCAGAATCTCCCGAGCGATGCTTAGCAACCGGGATGCCACCGCTTCCCGGCCCTGCCGGACCTGGAGCGTCGGAATCCTGACTTCCGCGAGGCGGCAAGGTACGGCCCTGCGGTCGGCATCCCGGCAGCGCTCTGCCGTCCGAGCCTCTCGGCGGCCGAGAAGGCGCGGCCGATCGCGGCGCAGGGTGATGGCCCGCCCCTTGCACCCGCCCGCTCGGGCCGCACCCTGCGGCCGGGTGAGGTGCGCGGCGGAGGGGATCGGCGTGGCGCGGAAGGACGACACGGCAGGGAGGCTCGAAGCCTCGACGGGCCCCTCGGAGGGGGAGGCCCGGCTCTGCGCCGGGATCCTGGAAATGCTCGCGGCGCACCCGGTGGAGGAATGGATCCCTTCCGGCCCTCCGGCCCTGCCGCCGCTCGCCGACTGGATCGAAACGCTCGGTGGGGAGCGCGACCTGGTCGAGATCCTGCGGGCGGCCGGGTCGGACGCGGGACCGCCGGCGGCCGAGCCGCCGCGCCTCATCCTCCTGACCGATCCCCTGCGCTGGCTCGACCCGCGCCAGATGATCGAGCGCGCCGCCGCCCGCCTGGCGCCGGACGGCTGGCTCCTCCTGTTGCCGCGCGGCGCGCGCCAGGACGACATCGAAGGGCTGGCGGCGACGCTCGGCTCGATCCCGACGCTCCGTTTCCGGCGCCTCTGGAACGGGGGTGACGGCGCGCTCCTCGGCGCCAAGCGCCCCGGGGCGCCGCCGCGTCTCGTCCTCTTCCCCGACGCCGTCGGCGCCTGCCTGCAGATCCGCACACTGGGGCCGCTCGAGCGGCTGGAGGCGCGGGGGGAGATCCGTCTGACCCTGCTCGGCGACGCGGACGACGAAACGGTGCTGGCCGGGGCCGATCTCCTGGTGCTGCAGCGCTGCGGCGGCCTGCCGGCGGCCCGTCTGCTGTTGACGGCGCGGCGGCTCGGGCTGCCGGTGGTGATTGACCTCGACGACGATCTCTTCAAGGTCCCCTGGTTCAATCCGGGTGCTCTGACCTACCGCCAGTTCGGCACGACGCTCCTGCTGCGCGCTCTGCTATCCGGCGCCGACCGAGTCATCGTCTCGACGCCCCGCCTGCGCGACGAGATGCTGCGGCACAACGCCGATGTCGTGACGCTGCACAACCTGGTCGACACCAATCTCTTCGTGCGTCCGGCCGCCGTGGAGGGGGGCGGCGCCGCGGCGACCCGCTTCGCGGCTCCCGAGGCCGTCACCTTCGCTTACTTCGGCACCAGGACGCACCGCGAGGACTTCCGTCCGATCCTGGCGCCCCTCCGGCGTCTGCTCCTGGAGTCGGAAGGCCGCGTGCGCGCCGTCTTCCTCGGCCACCTGCCGGAGGAGCTCCGCCGCCTGCCGCACGTGCGCTACCTCGGCTGGTTCGGCGGCTATCACAACGCCGCCCTGGCTCTCGGCCGCGCCGGCGCCGACGTCGGTCTCGCGCCGCTTCTCGACCTCGACTTCAACCGCTCGAAGAGCGCCATCAAATACCTGGAGTACGCCGCCTGCGGCCTCCCTGCGATCTTCTCGGACGCCGAGGCCTACCGTCGCTTCATCCGCCACGGGGAGAACGGCCTGCTGGTGCGCGAGCACACGGAGGAGGCGTGGGACGAGGCGATGCGATCGATGATTGAGAATCCCGCGGCGCGCCGGCGCATGGCCGAGACCGCCTGGCGCGAGGTGCGGGGGGCGCACTCGATCGAGGCGCGCCTTCCCGAGCTCCTGGCGCTCTATCGGGAGGTCCTCGAGCGGCCGCGCCCCGTGTCCGGCGCGCAGGACACCTTCGCGATGGGGGGGCGGCCCGCGCCGGCAGCGGGGGCGGAGGAGGAGCGATCGGCGCCGGCGCTGTCGGTCATCGTCCGCCTGGACGACGATCCGGGGCGATCGCTCGCCGTGCTGGCGAGCGTCTGCGAGGAGCTGGCTCCGGGGGCGCAGGTGATCGTGCTGACAGGCTCGGAGGATCTGGCGGCCCTCCTCCGGCTGTCGCGCCTGGTGCCGGTCATCCTGGAGAGGCCGGACAGCGACGAGGAGGGGCCGAGCGGCGCGGCCCGGGCCCTGGCCCTGGCGCGGGCGCCGGCGATCCTCTACCTGGACGGCCGCTGCCGGTTCCCCCCCGCCCTCGCCACCGATCTTCTGCGGGACCTGGCCCCGGACGTGGCGGCAATCGGGCCGCGACTGATGCGAGGACTCGACGCGCCGGCTCCGGCCGCGGAAGGGGCCACGCTCCGGCCGGTGCGCTGGCTCGAGCCGTACTGCCTCCTCTTCCGCCGTGAGGTGATTCTGGCGCTGGGGGGGATCGAGGACCGGCTGCTCTGGGAGGACGCGGGTACCGACCTCTGCCTGCGCGCCACCGGCCGGGGTCTGCGGCTGCTCCTGGCCGAGAAGCGGCAGGTCGCCGTCGGCGC
Source organism: Candidatus Polarisedimenticolia bacterium (assembly GCA_035762745.1). Taxonomy (GTDB): domain Bacteria; phylum Acidobacteriota; class Polarisedimenticolia; order Gp22-AA2; family Gp22-AA2; genus DASTNM01. The sequence continues at coordinate 2,421 of DASTNM010000003.1, read as the reverse complement.
GGGGATCGAGGCGCGGGCCGGCGCCGCGGCGCGGCGGAGAAGCCGGGAGCGGCTGGGGAAGCGCCCCGGCGGGCTGCCACCGGCCGGCGCGGAGGGGGACGAGGCGCTGCGATTCTTCGGAGCCGGTCGGGAGCGCCTCGACGTGTGGCTCTTCGCCAGACCGGAAAGCACCTATCTTCATGAGTGCCTGGCGCGTCTCGAGCGTCACACGGACCTGCCTTATCGGCTGCACCTGCTGCACCCGGCTGGCGAGACGGCGAGCGCGCGTCTGGCGCGTCATTACGGTGGTGAGAGCCGGCCGCATGGCGCCGCCGGGCGCCCCCTCGTGGCGACGCTTCTCGAGATCCCCGACTCGACGCACGCCGTCCTGCTGCATGACGGTGTCATGGCCACCTCGGGGTGGCTGCGCGAGATGCTGCGGGTGGCGCTCGTCTCCGGGCGGCCGATCGTCGCGCCGCGCTCGAACGACGGCTGCCCCGAGCAGCGGCTGCGGTTCGACCGGGCGATCAGTCTCGATCGGCTGGACGAGGTCGCCGCCCGGGCGATCCGGGAGCGCGACGGTGACGTCCTGCGCGCCGAGGGCTGCGGGACCTTCTGCCTGCTGCTCGATCTCCAGGCGTTGCGACGGCTGGCGCGGGAGGGGATCGACGTCGCCGGCGCGGACCTGCAGGCGCTCCTGCGTCGTTTCGGTCCGGTCGTGGCCGACCGGGCCTACGTGCACCTTCTCAGCCATCCGCCCGAGGCGCACGACCTGGGGGCCTGGCCGGGGGGGCCGTTCGATCGCTCCCTCGGTCCACTCGAAGCGGCCGCCGCCCTCCCCGCCACGCGACCGGAGCTGCGCGAGATCGTCGCGAGGCTCCAGCCGCTCCGGGAGGCGCTGCGCGAGAACCCGGGCGACGCCGCCCTCCTGGCCCGCGTGGGCGCGCTCTACTTGAAGAGCGGCGAGATCGAAAGCGGCATGTCGCTCCTCGAGCGGGCCCGCAAGGTGGATCCGTTCTGTCGCGAGATCCGAACCGCGCACCGCGGGGCGCTGGCGCTTCTGGGTCGTCTCGCCGGACGCGTGGGCGATGCCCGCTGAGCCGGTCGACCTCCTGTGTGACGCGGTGCGCGCCCGCGAGCTGAAGCGTGAGGCGCTGCACCTGCCGGCCTGGGACCTGGAGCCGCGCCAGCTCGTCGACCTCGAGCTCCTGCTGCACGGCGCCTGCGCGCCGCTTTGCGGCTATCTCGACAGACGGGACTACGAGTCGGTCCTCGAGAGAATGCGGCTCGCGGGCGGTGAGCTCTGGCCGCTGCCGATCGTCCTCGACCTGCCGGCGGCCGTCGCCACTCCGCTCCGGCCCGGTGCGCGGCTCGCCCTGCGCCACCCGGAGGGGATGATCCTGGCGCTGCTGACCGTCACGGACCTGTGGGAGCCGGACCGGCGGGCGGAGGCGGAGCGCCTCTTCGGGACCGCCGACGAAAACCATCCCGGCGCGCGCGCGCTCCTGGGCGGCACCGGCCCTCTCTACGCCGGGGGTCCGTTGGAGGGGATCGAGCCGCCGCCCCATTACACCTTCACCGACCTGAGGCTCACGCCGCGGCAGACTCGGGATCTCTTCAATCGCCTCGGGTGGACGAGCGTGGCCGCGTTCGAGCCGGGCCTCGCGGCGCGGCGCGCCGAGCTGCAGCGGGCGCGCGCCCTGGGCGCCGCCCACGCGGACGGCCTGCTCGTGCAGCCCCTCACCGGACCCTCGGGCGAGGCGGAGAGCCTGGAGCAGATCGCCCTGATCGGCGCCTGCCGGCGGGAACTGGCGCGCCGTCCGGAGCCGCCGGCGGCGCTCGCCCTCCTGCCGTCCGTTCCGCGCGCGGCGGGGGAGCGCGAGACGCTGTGGCGGGCCCTCCTGCGCCGCAACCATGGCTGCACGCATCTCCTCTTGGGCGAACGGGACGCCGAGGGGCTCCTGCGCCGCCACCGGGGCGAGCTAGGCCTCGAGGTGGTCCGTCTTCCGGCCGGCCGCGGTCCCGACGGCTGGATGCGGAGGCCGCGCCGGGCCGCGCCGCGGCGGCGGCACGGGTTCACCGTCTTCTTCACCGGCCTCTCGGGAGCGGGGAAGTCGACCATCGCCAACATCCTGGTCGCCCGGCTTCAGGAGAGGCTCGACCGTCCGATCACCCTCCTCGACGGCGACCTGGTGCGCCGCCATCTCTCGAGCGAGCTCGGCTTCTCGCGCCAGCACCGCGATCTCAACGTGCGCCGCATCGGCTTCGTGGCGGGGGAGGTGACGCGTCACCGCGGCGTCGCGGTCTGCGCCCCGATCGCCCCCTACCGCGCCACCCGCCGCGAGGTGCGCGACCTGGTCGCGGCCCACGGCGGCTTCGTGGAGGTCTACGTCGCCACGCCGCTCCAGGTCTGCGAGGCGCGCGACCGGAAAGGGCTCTACG
>DASTNM010000002.1:0-5712 GCA_035762745.1 Candidatus Polarisedimenticolia bacterium | reverse complement strand
GACAGCTTCCCGATCGTCGCCGGCGAGGGATACCTGATCTACGCGCGCGAGCCGGCCGGCCCGGTGCTGCCGTAGCGGGCGTGGAGAGGTGGATGCGAGACAGTTTCGAGGTGCGTCGATGAGCGGGATCGGAACGAGGGGCGTGGCGGCCTGGATCGGCCGCGCGCCGGCGCTGGCGGGCGCCCTGGCGCTCGCGGGACTGCTGCAACCGGCCGGCGTCCTTGGGTCGACAGGGGTGGCGTCCGCCGCCGCGGCCGAGAGCTTCCGAAAGGTGAGCCCGGCGGAGGTGGCGGCGTGGCAGGAGCGTGGCGAGGCGTTCCTCTTCGTCGACGTCCGGCCGCAGGGGCAGTACGAGATGAAGCACGCGCGCGGGGCGCTCAACATCCCGGCCTTCGCCCTCTCCTCCAAGCCGCTGCCGCGCGCCGCGAAGGTGGTGCTGTACGACGACGGGACCGGGACGGCGGAGGCCGAGGGGGCGGCCCGTGCCCTGCGCGCCCTGGGACAGCCCGATTTCTCCATTCTCGACGGAGGCCTCACGGCCTGGGAGGGGCGCGGTCTGCCGATCGTCACGCAACCGGGCCGGTCGGCCTCGCCGCTGGTCGAGCCGATCGGCGCCGAGGATCTGCTGCGGCTGATCGATTCCGGGGCGCGCCTCGCCCTCCTCGACCTGCGCGGCGCGGGCGAGTTCGCGGAGGGGCGGATCCCCGGCGCCCGGTCCGCCGCCACCCCGGCGCTCCTGGCGCAGGCGGTGGCGAGGCTGCAGCCGGCCGATCTGATCGTTCTTTACGATGGCGGCGGCGGCGAGGCGCGCGACAGCGCCGAGCAGCTGCGTCGCAAGGGGTTCCGGGCGGTGAAGTATCTCCACGGCGGCACGCTGGCCTGGATCCAGAAGGGCCTGAGGGAGGAGAAGTGAGACAGGTCGCCCGGCGCCGGCCCCGGTGGACGAGGGTGCGCGCCGCCTCTCTGACGGCGGTGTTGATCTCGGCGCTGCTCGGTGTCGGCGCGGCCCGGGCCGACGCCTCCCTGGGGGGCGAGGTGCGCGCCGACCTGACGCTCGACGCCGCCGGCGGACCGTACCTGGTCACGAGCGACCTCATCGTGCGCCAGGGGGCGACCCTCACGCTGCAGCCCGGCGTCGTGGTGCGCCTCGCGGCGGGGGTGAGTCTCATCGTCGAGGACGGGGCGCTGCGGGTTCTCGGCGCGCCGGGGGCGCGGGTGCTGATCACCTCCGCGACCGACGTCGCCGGCGGGACGCCGGCGCCGGGCGACTGGGGCTTCCTGCGCTTCCTCGGCGGCGCCAACGACGCCCTGACGCGCCTCGACCAGGTCGACCTGCGCTACGGACAGGGGGTGACGATCCAGGCCGCCTCGCCGCGCCTCGACGCGACCGACATCGAGTTCATGGCCGGGCCGGCGATCCGGATCGATCTCGACTCGTTCCCGGCCGGCTCGGGAAACTCGGCGTCACACAACGGCCTGAACGTCGTCTCGGTGGCGCCGGGAGAGATGACCGGGAGCGGCGCCTGGACGCTGACCGGGATCCCTTATTACCTGGAGGGGCCGGTCACGATCGGCCGGGCGCCGTCGATCTCCGGCGTCACGCCGCTCACCTTCGAGCAGGACAGCGCCACGCCGGCCTCGATCGCCGGCCGGCGGCTCGACGGATCGACCCAGGTCGCCTTCTCCGGCACCGGCGTGACGGCGCAGGTGCTGCTCGGAGGGACCGAGACCGCGCTGCCGGTTCTGATCTCCGTCGACCCGGCCGCCCCGCTCGGCAGCCGCACCTTCACCGTCGACGCGGCCGCCGGTCTCACGCCGTCGGGATCGATCATCATCAACATCGTCCCGGGCACGCCGGTGGTCCAGAGCGTCACGCCGGCGCTCGCCCTGGCGGGGGCCGCCGACACGCCGATCACGATCGGCGGCCGCAAGTTCAACGCTGATTCGCAGGTGCGGGTCGACGACTCCCCCGTGGCCACCACCTTCGTCGGGCCGACCCAACTGACCGCCGTGATCCCGGCCTCCCGGCTCCTGACGGCCGGAACGCTGGCGCTGTCGGTCGCCAACCCCGACCCGACGCGGCCGGGGCAGTTCCTGGTGTCGGGGGCCATCCCGTTCACCGTCAGCCCGCCTCCCGCCGTCACCCTGATCACTCCGGACCACGGAGCGCGCGGCAGCGTCGTCGACGCCGCGATCGGAGGCGCCAACCTGACCGGCGCGACGTCGGTCGTCTTCTCCGGCGGCGGCCTGTCCGCCGTCGTGATGCCCGGCGGCACCGCCGTCAACGTCCCGATCCGGATCACGATCGATGCGGCCGCCGCGACCGGCCCGCGTTCGTTTACAGTCACGACGCCGCTCGGTGTCGCCGCCTCGGGCGCCACCCACTTCACCGTGACGGTGCCCCAGCCGGTGGTCGGATCGATCAGCCCGACCCTCGGGATCCTCGGCAGCGGAGGGACCACGCTGACGATCAACGGAGCCGGCTTCATACCCGAGTCGGTGGCGCAGTTCAACGGCCTCGACCGCCCGACGACCGTCCTCGGTCCCACGCGCCTGTCGGCGGCTCTCGGCGCCTCGGATCTCTCTCTCCTGGGATCGTTCCCGGTGCGCGTGGTCAATCCCGATGCCGCCAACCCGGCCCTGTCGCAGACCTCCAACAGCGTCACCTTCCAGGTGATCCAGCCGTCGCTGTCGCTCTCTCCCTCGCCGCTCGGCGTGCGGGCGCTGCAAAGCGCGACGCTGGCGGTGACCCTGTCGATCCCGGCGCCGTCGGGGGGCGTGAGCGTCACCCTGACGCCGTTCGCGCCGCTGGTCGCGACGGTGAACGGCGGCGGCAGCGCCACGATCCTGATCCCCGAAGGGCAGACACAGGGGACGGTCTCGGTGCAGGGGGTGGTGCTCGACGGGGGCGCGACGACGATCACCGCGACCGCCGGCGGCTTCCTGACCGCCCTCGTGACCGTGAACGTGACGCCGGCCCCGCGCCTCAACGTCACCCCTCCCGCCCTCCTGGTCGGCGTCTCCCGCAGCGCCCAGGTGACGGTGACGAGCAGCGTCATCGCGCCGCCGGGAGGGATCATCGCCGGCCTGGTTCAGGCGACGCCGGGGATCGTCTCCGCTCCGGCCACCGTCCTGATCCCGGAAGGGACGACCTCGATCCAGGCGACGATCGGAGGCCTCGCCGCCGGCTCCACCTCGCTGAGCGCCGCAGCCGCCGGCTTCGCCACCGGCACGACCTGCATCGTGACGGTGCGGGCGGTGGCGATCGTCCTGCCGGGATCGATCCTGGTCTCGCCGGGATTGAGCCGCCCCTTCGCCGTCAGCCTGACCGACCCGGCCCCCGCCGGCGGCACGACGGTCAACTTCACTTCGTCGAACGGCGCCGCCGCCGATCCCCCGGCCTCGATCGTCATTCCCGAGGGAAGCATCTCCGGAAGCGCCACGATCACCGGCAAGGCGGCCGGCACGACGACGATCGGCGCGACCGACCCCTCCGCCTTCTTCCAAGGCGGATCGATGATCGTCAACGTCCAGGCGGTCAACATCACCGTCGCGCCGAGTTCCGGCAGCACCTTCAAGGGGGTGGCGTTCGGGCTGCGCCCGTCGGTCTTCATCAATGCCGCGGCGCCGGTCGGCGGACAGGTGATCAACCTGACGTCCAATAACCCGGGGGTCGCCACCGTGCCGCCGTCGGTGACGATCCCGCAGGGACAGACCGCCGCCGCCTTCGACGTCACGGGGGTGGGGGCGGGAACGGCGGTCATCACCCCGTCGGCCGCGGGACTGAGCACGACCGGCACCTTCTCGGTGACGGTCGTCGACACGCGCTTCGACATCTCCCGCAACATCGGCTCGTACGGTCTGAGGACCCTGACCGGCGGCCGCAACGGCCGCATCGACGTCGTTCTCCCCGGAACGGCCCCGGCGCCGGTCACCGTCACCGTGTCGGTCGATGACCCGACGGCGGCCCTGGTCGCCCCCTACAATGCGGCGACGGCACCGAGCGCGTCGCTGGCGCTCGTCATCCCGGCCGGGTCGAACTCGGCCGGCTTCGACCTGATCGGGACGGGGGTCCGGCCCTTCGTCGATCTCAGCACGCCGCTCGGGGTCGCACTCCACCCGACGACCGGCGACCTGTTCATCGCCGACTACGGCAACGACCGCGTGCGGAGGGTCGACGCGGCGACCGGCGTCATCTCCACCTTCGCCGGGACGACGCGCGGCTTCGGTGGTGACGGCGGACCGGCGACCGGGGCGCAGCTCGGCCGGCCGGCGGCGCTCGCTTTCGACAGCGCCGGCGACCTCTTCATCGCCGACGGGGAGAACAATCGTATTCGCCGCGTCGACGCCTCGACCGGCGTCATCACGACCGTGGCCGGCAACCCCGCCTATTCCTGCGGTCAGCCGCGCGACGGGCGGAGCGCCACCGACGCCGGGCTGTGCAGTCCACGCAGCCTGGAGTTCGACGACCAGGGGCGCCTCTACATCGGCGACCAGTCGTTCCACCGCGTGCGCCGCATCGTGCCGGGGTCGGACGGTTTCATCACCGGAGGCTCCGACGAGACGATCACCACCGTCGCCGGCGACGGGTCGTGCGCCTTCGCGGGGGACGGTGGACCGGCCACCGCGGCTTCCCTCTGCAATCCGGTTGGAGTGCGTGTCGACCCGAGGGACGGAAGCCTCTACATCGCCGATCTGAGCAACCAGCGCGTGCGACGCGTCGACGGGTCGACCGGCATCATCACAACCGTCGCCGGCAATCCTTCCTATTCGTGCTCGCAGGTGCGAGACGGGCAGCGCGCCACCGACGCGGGGCTCTGCAACCCGGCAGGGCTGGCGCTCGGCGCCGGCGGCGCCCTGTATGTCTCCGAGCGCGGCTGGCACAGGATCCGCCGAGTCGCTCCCGGATCGGACGGGGTCGTGAACGGCGGATCGGACGACACGATCACGACGGTGGCCGGGACCGGGAACTGCGGCTTCAACGGCAACGGGCGGACGGCTCAGACCGCCGACCTCTGCACTCCGGACGGCCTGATCGCCGTCGGCGACACGCTGGTCTTCGACGATTCGGCGAACCATCAGATCCGCCGCGTCGATCTCGCCGGCGGATCGATCGGCACGCTCGCCGGCAGCGGCGAAGCCGGCCTGTCGGGGGACGGCCTCGTGGCGACCGGTCCGCAACTGATCGTCTCGGCCCCCGGCTTCACGACGAACAGCGCTCCGATCGCCGTCCTCGCTTCGAGCCTCCAGTTCAGCGGGCTCGAGACGTCCCGCAACACCCTCTCGTCTCCCAACACCTTCACCCTCCGCATCGGGACCCCGGAGATCGGCTTCGGCTACCGCGCGGCGCAACCCCTGACCATCACTCTCCTGAGCAGCAACCCGGGCGCCGTGTCGGTGCCGTCCACCGTCACGTTCCCCGACAACGCCACGAGCTCCGCCGGAGCCGTCGCCTCGGTGGCCGGCCCCGGCAGCGCCACGCTGACGGCCCAGGTGTCGGCGTCGACGCCGCCGTTGGGGCCGATCGGGGGAGCGAGCGGGGTGGTGACGGTGGTGCCGGCGACCTTGGGTGTGAACAGCGATCCGTTGTCGCCGAACGGGGACAGCCGGTTGACGACGGGGACTGGGGTGAGGAACGGGGCGTATGGGGTGGTGATCTCGGGGCCGGCGCCGGCGGGCGGGGTGACGGTGCACCTGGCGAGCAGCGATCCG
>DASTNM010000001.1:0-7307 GCA_035762745.1 Candidatus Polarisedimenticolia bacterium | reverse complement strand
TGCCGGACGAAGCGCGGAATGAATGCGTATTCTAGGCGTGGACGCGGAAGCGCGTCAAGCATCCCGGCCCAGGCCGTTTTCCCGGGAAGTGAATCATGAGACTCGGCTCGGGGGCCGTCCTCGGCGTGTTGCTTCTCGCCTCCGTCGCGGCGCCTCTCTTCGCCGCCGACTCGGGGCCGGTGCCCGAGGCCCCGGGCGACCCGACTCAAATGACGCTCGATGAGGTTCTGCCGATCGACGCCGTCTACGGCGCCTCGCGCTACGAGCAGAAGGTCACCCGGGCCCCCTCCTCGGTGACCATCGTGACCTCGACGGACATCAGGAGGTACGGCTACCGCACGCTCGCCGACATCCTCGACGGCGTGCGCGGCTTCTACACCACCTTCGATCGCAACTACACCTATCTCGGTGCGCGGGGCTTCAGCCGTCCCTCGGACTACAACAGCAGGATCCTGATCCTGATCGACGGGCACCGGATCAACGACAACATCTACGGCAGCGCCTTCATCGGCACCGAGGAGATCCTCGATGTCGATCTGATCGATCGGGTCGAGGTGATCCGCGGGCCCAGCTCCTCCCTCTACGGCACCAGCGCCTTCTTCGGCGTGATCAACGTCGTCACCCGGCGCGGCCGACAGATCCAGGGCCTCGAGCTGTCGGGCGACTCGGCCAGCTACCGCTCGCGCGAGGCGCGGGTGTCCTACGGCGCCACCTTCCGCAATGGACTGGAGATCGCGCTGTCCAACACCACCGCGGACAGCGGTGGCCAGAGGCTCTTCTTCGAGGAGTTCAACGATCCGCTCAACCCGCGTTCGGCGAACGGCGGCGTGGCCGAGAATGCCGACGACGACCGCTACGACCGGCTGCTCGCGACGCTGTCCTGGCGCAACCTCACGCTCCAGGCCGGTTCGTCGTCGCGCGAGAAGGGGATCCCGACGGCGCCGTTCGGCACGGTCTTCGACGATTCCCGCAACCGCACGCTCGATCGGCGCGACTATGCCGACTTGAAGTACGCGCGCAAGGTGAACGACAAGGCGGACGTTCTCGGTCGAATCTACTTCGACCGCTATTACTACCGCGGCGACTACCTCTACGACTATCCTCCGGTCACGCTGTTCCGCGAGCAGGCCTGGGGATACTGGTGGGGCGGAGAGGCGAAGTATTCAGCGGCCGCGGGCCGGCACACCCTCACCGCGGGCGCGGAATACCGCGCCAACGTCCGGCAGGACTATCGCGGCGAGGACCGCGATCCGTTCTTTCTCTACGACGATCGACAGAAGCACTCGGTCGACTGGGGAGGCTATCTTCAAGATGAATACGCCCCTTCGCGCCGCCTGACCGTCAGCCTGGGGCTGCGTCACGATCGGTACGAGTCGTTCGGCGGCACCACCAACCCGCGCCTGGCGTTCATCTACAACCCGTTCGAGAACACCACGCTGAAGCTCCTCCTCGGGCAGGCCTTCCGGGCTCCCAACACCTACGAGCTCTTCTACGGCGCGGGGGCCAACCCCTCGCTCGGCGCCGAGAGGATCAAAACAGGTGAGATCGTCCTGGAGCAGTATTTCCGGAACAATGTCCGCCTCGCCGGCTCCGCCTTCGCCTACGACATCGACGACCTGATCAGCTTCGACATCGGCTCGGGCCGATTCATGAACCTCAGCAGCGTCCAGTCCCGGGGCGTCGAGTTCGAGATGCAGCGCAAATGGAACGCCGGCGTCGATCTCAAGCTCAACGCCACCTACCAGGAGACCCGCGACGAAGCCGACAACAGCCTGCTGACGAATTCGCCGCGGACGCTGGGACGGCTCACCTTCAATCTGCCGTTGAGAGGCGATAGCCTGTCGGCCGGCACCGAGTTGCAGTACACCAGCCGCCGCAGGACCCTGGCCGGGGCGGAGACCGGCGGCTTCGTGCTCGTCAACCTGACGCTTCTCAGCCGGAATCTGGCAAGGGGGCTCGACCTCTCGGCGAGCCTCTACAATCTGCTCGACAGGCGTTACGGCGACCCCGGCTCAGACGACCACCTTCAGGACATCATCCCCCAGAACCGCCGCAATTTCCGGATCAAGCTGACCTGGAGGTTCTGAAGGCCGGGACGGGACACGCTTACTCGGGGGGCGTCCAAAGCCCGGAGGCGAAGCCGATCGTGACCTGGCCGCTCGCCGGGTTGGAACGAATCCCGCGAAGGTCCTGGACCTGAAACTGAAACTTCGCGGCCTCCACGCTGTCCTTCGCGGTCAGCGTGAACTGTCGCTCCCCGCTGACGGGAGGTATCTTTTTGAAATCGATCGGCGGGGTAAGCCGTACGCTTCCCGTCTTCATCTTCGAGGTCGGCATCAGCGACACCAGCTGCAGGACACTCTGACCTTTGAAATTGATATACGTCCCCTTCTCGACGATGTAATCCCTGAAAAGCTCGACGTTCTCATCCGCACCCAGGAAGCGTGGAATCCCGGCATCGTCGCTCTGGATGCCGGCTCCCGAGACATCCGTGATCTCGATACAGATGAGGGTCTTTCCCTCGCCGGCCGGCAGCATCACGTAGCCCGACTCCTTTGGGCTCAGGACGTCGACAGTTGGACCATCGTCTTGTGGCTTCTCGGCCGCCCGAAGTGCGCTGAACCAGAGCGGCGTGATGATCGCCAGGATCAGCGTGAGAAGAGCAAATCCCCGAAAACGGTAAAGTGGATTCATGAGCATCTCTCCGGTTTCAAGTACGAAAATCCACTACCCATCGTGGCGTTGAGGTCGATTGGGATGACCCTGCGCCCCCAATCGTGCCTATCCCGCTGAACGGGTGTCCTCCTCACGCTAAGCTCACTGGAGGACGAAAGCGCGAAGGTACCGACGAGCACACCTGTAGCGAGGATGGCGATCCTGGGCCGTTGGCGAATGGAAGGCTCATAGGAAGAAAGGGCTAACTTGATTTCATGCTAGATTAGGATTCCTCGCACTGTCAAGAGTCGGCAGGGTTGTTAAGGAGGCCGTTTGGCGGAGCAGCACAGCGGGTCGGCCTCTCCCGCCTCTATTTGAAACATGACACGGCTGATAGAATGCCGCCGTATTTCCTGGAGGGACCGGGTGAAATTCGGCTTCCTGGGCTTTCCCAAGGTCGGCAAGACCACCCTGCTCAACATCCTGACCGGCGCTCACATCGCCGTGGACAAGTACGCCTCCGGAAAGTCGCAGCCGAACGTCGGCGTCGCCCGCGTTCCCGAGCCCCGCCTCGATCGGCTGACTGCCATGTTCAAGCCGAAGAAGACCACCTACGCCCACGTCGACTTCTTCGACATCCAGGGACTGCAGAAGGGCGAGGCGAAGGACTCCCTCTCACTCACCGAGATGCGGAACGTCGACGCCATCGCGCACGTCGTGCGTCTCTTCAGGGACCCTGAGATCGTCCACAGTGAGGGGTCGATCGATCCGGAGCGGGACATCGCGACGATGGAGATCGAGCTGATCCTGGCCGACCTCGAGGTCGCCCAACGCCGCTTCGAGCGGCTCGAGCTCAATATCAAGAAGGCCCGCAACAAGGACGACGAGGCGGAGCTGCCGATCATCCGGCGCTGCCTGCAGGCGCTCGAGAAGGAGATCCCGATCCGCGAGCTGGACCTCGCGGAGGAGGATCTGAAGAAGATCCGCGGCTTCGCCTTCCTCACCGCCAAGCCGCTCCTCGTGATCCTCAATCTCGACGAGTCGGAGGTCCGGATGATCCCGACCTACGTCGAGCAGGCCGGGCTGAAGGAGCGCGCCGCGCGGCGTCAGACGGCGATCTGCGCCATCTCGGCCAAGGTCGAGGAGGAGATCGCCGCCCTCGAGCCGGCCGACGCGAGGGTCTTCCTCGACGACCTCGGGCTCCAGGAGCCGGCCAGGGACCGCCTGATCCGCGCCGCCTTCGGTCTCCTGGGGCTCATTCAGTTCTTCACCGCCGGCGAAGACGAGTGCCGCGCCTGGCCCCTGCGCCGCGGCACCCGGGCCCCCCGGGCGGCCGGCACGATTCACTCCGATTTCGAGAGGGGGTTCATCCGGGCGGAAGTGGTCGCCTACGAGGATCTGGTCGCCGCCGGGAGCTTCGCGACGGCGCGCGAGCGCGCCCGGCTGCGCTCGGAGGGGAAGGACTACGTGGTGCAGGACGGCGACGTCATCAATTTCCGTTTCAACGTCTGATCAGACCCCCGCCGCGAGCCCGGCGATCGCCTCACCGACCAGCGCGTCCTGCTCCTCCAGGACCGTGCGCAGGTCGACCAGGACCTTCCCCCCCTCGATCCGGGCGATCAGCGGAGGATCGGAACGGCGCAGCCTCTCCTCGACGGCGCGCGCCGAGAGCCCCGGCGAGCCCACGGCGATGAGCACCGTCGGCAAACCCTCCTCCGGCGCCGATCCGCCGCCGAGGAGCGACAGGCCCGGGACGATCGACAGGGAGAGTCCGCCGCCGGCGCGCGCCGCGATGATCTCCACGAGGCGGCGGGCCCGTCGCTCGATCGCCTCGCGCGTGGCGGCGATCATGCGCGCCACCGGCAGGTGGTCCTCCGCCCGTCCGCGCGCGTACTCGAGGAGGGAGGCCTCGAGGGCCGCGAACGTCATCTTGTCGACCCGCAGCGCCCGGCTGAGCGGGTTGTCCCGCATCCTCTTGATCAGATCGGGACGGCCGACGAGGAACCCGGCCTGCGGCCCTCCCAGGATCTTGTCGCCGCTGAAGCAGACGACGTCGGCCCCTGTCGCCAGCGCGTCGTGCACCGACGGCTCCCCGCGAATGCCGTGGCGGACGAGATCGAGCAGATTGCCGCTCCCCTGATCCATCAGCACCGGCACTCGGCGGCGCCGTCCGAGCGCCACCACCTCCGACAGCGGAACCTGGGCTGTGAACCCGACGATCCGATAGTTGCTCGGGTGGACCTTCAAGAGCAGCCCGGTGCCGGGACCCAGGGCGCGCGCATAGTCGGCGAGACGGGTCTTGTTGGTCGTCCCGACCTCGCGCAGGATGGCGCCGCTCTTGCGCATGATGTCGGGGATCCGGAACGAGCCGCCGATCTCGACCAGCTCGCCACGCGACACGACCACCTCCTTCCCCTCGCCCAGCGTGTTGAGCGCCAGGAGCACGGCGGCGGCGTTGTTGTTCACGACGTGCGCCGCGCGCCCGGGAAAGATCAGAGTCAGCAGGCGATCGAGGTGCGAGGAGCGCGATCCCCGCCGGCCACGCGCCAGGTCGTACTCCAGCGTGGTGTAGGACCGCGCCACCTCCACGACGTGTCGGGAGGCCGCCTCGGAGAGAGGCGCGCGCCCGAGGTTGGTGTGCAGGACGACCCCCGTGCCGTTGATCACAGGGCGCAGGCTGGAGGCGGTCCGAACCCGGGCCTCGCCGTCGACCCAGGCGCCGAGATCCCGCACCTCCCGCTCCAGGTCGGCCTCCTGGAGGCTCCCTCCGATGACGAGCCGCCTGAGCGCTGCGAGCCGCTCTCGCAGGAGGGCCGCCACCAGGGGCCGGCCGTGGCGCGTGACGGCGGGGGCGACGTCCTGACGCGCCAGGACGGCGTCCATCGGGGGGATCGCCCGGACGGTCCTCCGCCCCTCGCCGGCGCGGCTCGGCCCCCGGGCGGGGCGGACGGCGCCTCCCTTCTGCCTGACGGCGGCACCCTTCGGCATAGGCGGGCCCTCAATCGCACCCGGCATGTCGCGAGAACAAACTTGCAATCGGAAGCGAGCGGGCATTTCACCATACGTGCGTGAGAACTGTCAAAGGACCGTCTTTTGAAATCGCCCCGGGTGAGCCCTATATTGAACCTGCCGCAGAGACTCTGGAGCGATTGAACGTGACCTTCGAAGAGGAACTCCAGCGTATCGACCAGGACATCCGCAAGCTCAAGATCCAGTACGACCTCTACTTCATCGGCTCCAACCCGAAACCCCCCACCGACCAGCGCGACGCCATCGACAAGATGCTCAAGAAGTACCAGGGGGTCCACATCAAGAGCCTCGCCGAGCGTTTCCTCTATAACAGTCTGGTGAACAAGTTCAACGCATTCTCCGAGCTTTGGAACAAGGCGATGCGTGTCAGGGAGGAGGGCGCCAGGGTCCACCCTCTGGCGGCGCGCGCGGCCCACCAGGCCGCTCTGGCGGAAAACGGGGGATCGCACGGCGGGCGCGCCAAGGGCGGGGCCCGACCGGCGGCGCCAGGCGATTCAGGGGGGTCGAACGGACTCCGCCCGGCAGCGGCGGCCCGCGCGGCCCGTCACAAGGGGCGGCCGGAAGAGACCTGGCGCGTGCCGGCGGGCGGCGGCAACGAGGCCATGCTGAAGAACCTCTATCAGAGCTTCATCGCCGCCAAGGCCAGCGTCGGGGACGAGAAGAAGCCCACCTACGACGCCTTCGCGCGGGAGATCGCCCGACAGACCGCGACCCTGAAGGGGAAGGTGAATTGCGAGGCGATCGATTTTAAGATAGACTGCAAGGACAACAGGGTCAGCCTCAAGGCCAAGCCCTCGAAGTAGGAGAGCCCCTTGACCAGTCGTCCGGCGGCCTTCGCGGTCGCCCTTGCAGTCGTCGGCCTCTTATCCGCTGCGGCGCTCATCCCCGGCCCGAGCGTGACGTACGCGCAGGATCAAGGCGGGAACCCCGCGCCGGGCCCGACGCCGCCCCCGCCGGTCCCGCCGATCCCGCCGGGGCCAACGCCGACGCCCGGCCCTTCCCCCACGCCGACCCCGACGCCAAGCCCGACACCGACTCCGCCGCCGGCGCCGGGGCCGAGCCCGGCCCCTCAGCCTCCGGCCGCGCGCCCGCAGCCGAAGAAAGAGCCGGTTCTGCAACCGGACACCGTCCGCCCCCTCGACCTGAAGGCGATGTCCGAGAAGGTGGCGCGTTACCCGGACGTGGCCTTCCTGCGCAATGAGCTGGGGAATCTCCTGGTGCAGAAGGGACGGCTGGACGAGGCGGTGATCCATTACCAGCTGGCCGTGAAGCTCGAGCCCCAGATGGTGGCCGCCTGGAACAACCTGGGCGTCACGCTCGCCGGCCTGGGGAAGGTCGGCCCCGCGAAGCGGGCCTACCAGCGCGCCATCAAAGACTCTCCACAGTACGCCCTGGCCCACTACAACCTGGGGGCGCTCTACGACACGCACGGCCAGTACGATCAGGCGATCGAGCAGTACAAGAAGGCGATCCAGCTCGACCCGGGGCTCCTCGACGTGCGCAAGAACCCGCAGGTCGTCGGCAATCGCCGCCTGGCGGCGGTCCTGATCAGCTCCTACGTCGACCGCGGCGGCTCGGTCCTGCTCCCGGTGCAGACAAGCTACCCGCCCCCGGCCCGCAAA